>JACQHV010000052.1 GCA_016198885.1 Gammaproteobacteria bacterium | reverse complement strand
TCACCAATCACCAATCACCATTCACTAATCACTGAGTCTTTTTTGCAGCCAGAGACTGATATCCCGGATCTCCTGAGGACAGACAGCATGCTGCATGGGGTAGGTGCGCCATTCCACCGGATAGCCCGCTTGTTGTAAAAAATCACACGATCGTTTCCCGAGGTAAATGGGAATGACAGGATCAAAAATGCCATGCAACATCATCACCGGCACCTCTGCATTTTCGGCATGTGCCTCATCGGCAAGTCGATCAGGTAATGGCAGATATGCGGACAACGCCAACAAGCCCGCAAGTCTCTCCGGGTAACGTAATCCTGAAAACAGGATGATGGCACCACCCTGGGAAAAACCGGCGATCACAATCTTGTCAGCTGAGATGCCGCAAGCCAGTTCTTCCTTGATATAACTGTTGACGATCCTGGCTGAGTCATCTATTGATTCAGCGTCTTCCTGTTTGCTGAGATCAGGTTGCCTGACGTCATACCATGCCCGCATTGATATTCCGGCATTGATTGTTACAGGGCGGACAGGGGCGTGCGGAAAGATGAAACGAATGCCAAGAACATCCGGCAAATGGAGTTCAGGAACGACAGGTTCAAAGTCATGACCGTCGGCGCCCAGGCCATGTAACCAGATGACGCTTGCCTTATGGGTGGACCGGGGTTCGATGATGACGGCATTTTGTTTACTATCCATGATTAACACCCGCATTATTTATGGATTTTGGAACCGGTGATCCTTGCAAAAGGAGGGAAATAATTTCAAGTTGTTTTTCCGCGTGGCATTATTTGCTATGCTCACTTTATCATCATTACTTCTACCCCCGGAGATGCATATGTCATTCAGCCAATCAAGAAAGCTAGTGTGGCTGTTTTTTATTCTGTTTGCATTGGTTTTAACTTCAGCATGCGGACAAAAAGGTGATCTGTATCATCCGGATGAGAAACAATCTTCCTTGTCCTTCTCCCGGTTGCCTGCATAAATAATCATGCAAGCGTTTGCGTATACCAACGGCCAGCTTTGCGCCGAAGAAGTTGCATTGGCAGAGGTTGCCAGCCGTTTTGGCACGCCTTGCTATGTCTATTCACGTACCGCGATAGAGCAGCAATGGCAAGAGTTCAATTCCGCACTCGGGCAAGGCGATCATTTGATATGTTATGCCGTCAAGGCGAATTCCAATATAGCAATACTAAATCTGCTGGCACGGCTTGGTTCCGGGTTTGACATCGTATCCGTCGGTGAGCTTGAACGGGTATTAAGGGCGGGAGGCGATGCCGGCAAGACAGTATTTTCCGGTGTGGGCAAGCGAGTGGATGAGATGCGACGCGCACTGGAGGCAGGGATCAAATGCTTCAACGCGGAATCCGTCGCTGAGCTGGAACGTCTCAACAGTATGGCGCGTGGAATAAACAGGATCGCGCCGGTATCGATCCGCGTGAACCCCGATATTGATGTTGATACACATCCTTATATTGCAACCGGACTTAAGGAAAACAAGTTCGGTATTCCCTATGCAGATGCCCTGCCGGTTTATGAATTGGCAGCGTCGCTGGACTCTATCAAAATAATTGGAATCGGCTGCCATATTGGTTCACAGATCACAGTAATGGACCCGTTTATTAATGCACTTGAGCGTCTTTTGTCTTTGACGGCGGAGATCGAAAACAAGGGCATAACATTGCAACATATCGATGTTGGAGGTGGACTGGGTATCTGTTATCAAGATGAAACACCGCCAACAGCAAAGGATTATGTGAAGGAATTAATGAGGATATTTTCCGGCAAATCATACCATCTGATCCTGGAACCGGGGCGCAGCATCGTAGGTAACGCAGGTGTGTTATTGACAAGGGTGGAATATCTGAAGCAGACATCACATAAAAATTTTGCCGTGGTGGATGCGGCGATGAATGATCAATTGCGCCCGGCATTGTACGGCGCCTGGCATAATATTCTGCCGTTGACTGAACGGACGGCCGGGCAGGGCAGGGTGTACGATATCGTTGGTCCGGTATGTGAAACCAGCGATTTCCTTGGCAAGGACAGAAAGCTTCTGTTGCATCAAGGTGATGTGCTCGCCATATGTTCAGCCGGGGCATACGGTTTCTGCATGAGTTCCACGTATAATTCCCGGACACGCGCCTGTGAAGTCATGGTGGATGGCCGGACAATGCATGAAATTCGCAGACGGGAAACACTGGAAGAACTTATGACAGGCGAATCATTGTTGCCCGCATAATTATGCATCGGGTTCCCGAACCGGAACTCATGGACGACCCTGCGCAGGCATTGGCTTACGCCCAGGCCGATTTCAGCGAACCTCACGGGATGTTCATTGATAAATTCTGTGACCTTTTTCCAAACGAAAAAATTGCCGGTAATGTACTGGACCTTGGTTGCGGGCCTGCGGATATCACCATTCGTTTTGCCAGGACATTTCCCCGTTGTCATATCGACGGGGTCGATGGTGCGGCCTCCATGCTTGCACAGGGCGAACTGGCCATAAAAAAAGAAAAACTGACAAATCGCGTGCAACTGATTAAAAAGGTTCTCCCGGCCGCCCGCCTACCGCACAGTCAATATGAGGTCATCATCAGTAACAGTTTGTTGCACCATCTGCATAAACCGGCAGTCCTCTGGGAGTGCGTAAAAAATTGTGCCGCGAAAGACACAATTGTGTTTATCATGGACTTAAAGCGACCGGAATCGGAGGAAGCTGTAAAAAAGCTGGTAAATACTTACGCCGGCGCAGAACCTTTAATACTGCAACGTGATTTTCATAATTCACTATGTGCAGCCTTTACCCCGGATGAGGTTAGAGTTCAATTAAAGCACGCAGACCTGACTCATCTGCGCTTAGAAACAATATCGGATCGTCATCTTATCGTCTTTGGCCGGATTTAGTCTGCACAAAAGAGGTGCTTAGATTTTTTGAGCAGCACTATAATTGTGCAATTGACCAGGGAGTTAATCCGATAACTATCGAATAGTAATAATATTTGCATGTTTTTTTTGTGGCATGTTTAATGCACATCCGTTGGTTTGACAATAATTTTATGGTCTGTCCGTGGTCACGGTAACGCAGGTGGCTGAATAATCTCATCCGATGCTCGTATCACGCAGGTTAATTTGTTCCGTAACATAGACGAGGAGATAACGATGTCTAAAGAGAAAGTGAATAAGCTCATCAAAGAGCATGAGGCGCAGTATGTTGACCTGCGTTTTACCGATACCCGCGGGAAGGAACAACATGTCACCATCCCTGCCTATGCTGTTGATGAAGATTTTTTTGAACATGGCAAGATGTTTGATGGTTCATCGATTGCCGGATGGAAGGGGATTAATGAATCAGACATGGTATTGATGCCTGATACGGAGACTGCCGTAATGGATCCATTTTTTGATGATCCTACGGTGGATATTCGTTGTGATGTGCTTGAACCGACTACCATGAAGGGGTACGAACGGTGCCCGCGTTCATTGGCCAAGCGGGCTGAGGCCTATCTCAAGTCAACGGGTATTGCGGATACGGCATATTTCGGTCCAGAGCCCGAATTTTTTATTTTTGATGAAGTCCGCTGGGGTTCAAATATCAACAGCGCTTCTTATGAAATTGACTCCGAAGAAGGTTCCTGGAACACCGACAGAATTTTTGAGGATGGTAACATCGGCCACCGTCCTGGTGTAAAGGGCGGTTATTTCCCCGTGCCCCCCGTCGATGCCTTGCAAAATGTTCGTTCCGCCATGTGTTCAACGTTGAAGGACATGGGGCTTATCGTTGAAGTACACCATCATGAGGTGGCTACCGCAGGCCAGGCGGAGATTGGCACCAAGTTCAATACACTGGTTGGAAAGGGGGATGAACTGCAAATTCTTAAAT
>JACQHV010000050.1 GCA_016198885.1 Gammaproteobacteria bacterium | reverse complement strand
TTGATGCGGCCATCCTGGGGATGGCGTTTATCACTGATATCCATCCTTCCCAATATCTTCAAACGGCTCGATATTGCGCCCATCAGGATAATCGGAAAATCGTGGACCTGATGCAGCACGCCATCGATACGAAAACGGACCTTGCCTTTTTCGCGCCGTGGTTCGAGGTGAATATCACTGGCGCGTTGTTCAAAGGCATACTGGAGCAACCAGTCCACGATGCTGACAATATGTTGATCATTAGCATCAGGTTCCCCCATCTTGCCGACTTCCACGAGTTGTTCGAAATTCTGGAGCCGGGAAATTGTTTCGCTGGATTTGTCGATAACAGCGCCCAGTATGGATCGACTGATTCCATAAAATTCCACAAGATAACGATCTATATCCCTGGGATTGGCAATCACCCTGCTGATCTTGAGGTTTACTATCCGGGAGAGTTCATGTTCCCATGCGGTGAAAAAGGGCTCACAGGTCGCGACAGTCAATTCCTTTGCAGTTATATTGACAGGAAGGATTTTCAGGTTGGTTGCATAGGCCTGCGATACTACCCGTGTAACCTTGTTAACATCGATTTTTAACGGATCGATGCGCAGATAAGGGAATCCGGTCTTTTCCGCGAGCCATCGGGTCAAGCGTTCAAGTGTGAGAGGAAAACCGGGTTCGGTAACACTATGCCAGTCCTGCTCAGCAACGATAATGAGTGGGTGAATAGTATTATCCGGCCCGGATATTCGTTTATTTAACTGCGCCCTTTGTTGTTCTGAAATGAGACCATCGTGCAATAATTGCTTGAGCACATAATCAAGATTCAACTTTTCTTCTGTAGCAAGAATGGTTGCACGACGAGGCATGTTTTATCCCCGGTCAGGGTGATTAAGTTGACTGTAGCACTGTTTGTGAAATTTTAAAAACAATGGATTAATTGATCTTGCTACGGGAACAGACAAGTACTGTTAATGTCTGATAACATAAGTGATAGTTTTCCGGGGTACCAGAAAATGGCTCACCGATATCCAACCTCCAGGAGTTTCTTGATGAAAATAATGCCTTATTTGATAGGGGTAATGTTCAGTCTGACAGCCTGGTCAGCAAGTGTTGATAAGGCCGTGGAAGAAAATATTACTCATGCACTGCAAAGAATAATCCCCGATGTTGAGATTACAGGAATCAGGGCCACTCCAATCGAAAATCTGTACGAAGTCATGCTTGGACCTGATGTGATCTATATTTCCGGCGACGGCCGTTTTGTTTTTCGAGGTGATTTACTGGACCTGCAGGAAAAACGTAATCTGAGTGAAGATCAACGTTCATTGGTGCGTAAAGAGGTATTCAGTAAACTTCCGGCAAAAGAATATATTGAATTCGCGCCGGAGAAAACCAAGCATATCATCTATGTTTTTACAGACGTTGATTGCTCTTTCTGCCGCAGGTTGCATAAGGATGTGCCCGTGCTCAATGAGAATGGTGTCGCTGTTCGATATCTTGCCTTTCCAAGGGGAGGTGTCGGGACACATGCATTTAATGTCATGCAGGCCGTCTGGTGTTCTGCTGATCGCAATCAGGCATTAACTGACGCCAAAAATGGTATTCCGATAAAAGCAAATCAATGCACTAATCCGGTAGAGAAACATTTTTTACTGGGACAGAAGTTCGGGATCAGAGGCACACCCGCAATTTATCTTGAGGATGGTCAGGAATTACCCGGTTATACGCCACCGGATGAATTGCTCAGGTTGGTCGGAAAATAATCGAGCCAGATTAAAGCCAGGAAAGTGATTCAATAACAGCGGTTATGATCTGGCCATCTTCCTCGGTCTGTTCAATCTTGACGGGCAAATACTGAAATCCGGGAGCGCACCAGAAGATTAATTTATTCTGAGTGCTGTCATCCGGTTTATACCGAAGCACCTTTATTGTATGAAGATCACCCAGAGGGGTATAAATCGTTTCTTCTCCAAGTTGCTCAAAGTTATACGTTTTCATTTTACCGCCGTCAGCGATGGTATAAGACCCGGGGAAATATCCATTCTGCAGATCGCGCATGATTGCATACTGATAAAGAAGTTTATCCAGAACGCCAGATTCAAGCTGCATTTTCCGGGTACGATCATTAACCCTGTTTATAATCAAATTGTTTTCCCAATCGAAATGAATGTTTACTTCACGATCTTTCTTACCGCGTGTGCGCACATAGGAATAATCAAGCGGGTATAATTGATCATTTGCGAATTTCCACTGAGATTCTTCCACAATGTGGTCTTTATAAAAGAGTGAGGCAATCCCCGTTGTATGACTCACGTTCCGGTAAACGTATTTATTATCATGGGAATTACTCATAGTGCGCTGTGACACAGCGATTTCAATCCCGCTACTATACAGTTTATAGGATGCGTTAAATAATAATGGTTGTTGATCATTAGCTAAAACAATGCTGAATGACAGTAAAGCAGCGCCGGGAAGGAGGTACTTTATTTGCCACATATTAGGCGTTTGGACATGATGGGTATGTTAAGATTCAACGTATAATAACCCATGACCCGGTGAAAATATAACCACTAACTTATGACGATGAAATAAATAATGAACCAGTCATTCATCCCGAAAAGTACAGCAAATGTTCTGGTAGTCGGGGATGTTATCCTTGATCGCTATGTGCATGGTGATACTACCAGGATATCGCCGGAGGCACCTGTCCCCATTGTGCATGTACAGGATACAGAAGAACGCCCGGGAGGCGCAGGGAATGTCGCCCTGAACATATCCCGTCTTGGCGTTGGTTCTTGTCTGATAGGAATTACAGGTGATGATCCCGCGGCGGATACCCTGGTCCGGTTGTTGTCTGGCTATGGTGTCAGTTGTAAATTTATCAGGCAAAAAGGCTTTCCTACCATTACAAAATTACGTGTCTTAAGCCAGCATCAACAGCTTATACGTCTGGATTATGAAGCGCATCCCGAGTTGGTTGATGTAGATGCATTATTCGAACTCTTTAAGATGCAAGTGAAAGATTCAGAAATCGTAGTTTTATCTGATTATGCCAAGGGCAGTCTTACCAATGTCGAAGGATTTATTCGCACAAGCCGGGCCGCAGGAAAAAAAGTACTGGTTGATCCAAAGGGAACGGAATTTAAACGTTATCATGGCGCGAACTTGCTCACACCGAATCTCAAGGAGTTTGAAGCAGTGGTTGGTCCTTGCAAGGATGAAGATGCAATTGTTGTAAAGGGAAGGAATTTATGTAAATCACTTGAGATTGATTCTTTACTGGTTACTCGGGGCGAACATGGAATGACATTGATACGGCATAGTGCCGCTCCAGTACATTTAACCGCGCAGGCGCGGGAAGTATTCGATGTGACTGGTGCGGGTGATACCGTGATCGCAACTCTGGCAGCTGCATTGGCATCCGGCAATGATGTTGTCCATGCAACTGCACTGGCCAATCAGGCCGCTGGGCTGGTTGTAGCAAAACTGGGTGCAGCCAGCGTAACCGCAGATGAATTAAATAAGAGTATGGAAGTACATGCAAATGACACGGGGATTCTGGATCAAACGCAATTATCAGAAGTTTTGAAAAAAATTAAAGCACAGGGTAAAACAATTGTCATGACCAATGGATGTTTTGACATTCTGCATGCGGGGCATGTTAATTATCTGCAGCAGGCAAAACAACTTGGGGATTATCTGATTGTGGCCGTGAATAATGACGATTCTGTGTGTCGTTTAAAAGGTAAAGGAAGACCTGTTAATCCCCTGGAACATCGACTCGCAGTATTAAGCGCGCTGAAACCGGTAGATTGGGTGGTATCTTTTTGTGAAGATACGCCGGAACGCCTGATCCGTGATATTTCACCGGATATATTGGTCAAGGGTGGTGATTATCAGCCAGACGAGATTGCCGGTGCCGAACATGTGAAGAAAAAAGGCGGGAAAGTACATATTATCCCCCTGGTTAATGAGTGTTCGACGAGCCAGATCATCGATGCCGCCCGTTCCGGCAGTGGACGGAAAAAATGATTATTGTTACAGGAGGCGCCGGATTTATTGGCAATAATCTGATTCGTGGACTTAATGAAAAAGGCCATGATGATATTCTGGTGGTTGATGATTTAACCGATGGCACCAAGTTCAGGAATCTGGTGGGCTGCCAGTTCAAAGATTACTGGGATACGAATGACTTAAGCGCGTTCATTATGGCAAACGAATTATTTCCGGAGAAAGTAGATGCGATATTCCATCAGGGTGCCTGTACCAACACCATGGAATGGGATGGGCGTTACATGATGCAGAATAACTATGTGTATTCGAAAAATCTGTTGCATTATTGCATGAGTCACGCGATTCCATTTATCTATGCTTCCAGCGCCTCAGTCTACGGGACAGGCCGTATTTTTAAGGAAATCAACATGAATGAATCGCCTATCAATGTTTATGGCTATTCAAAATATCTGTTTGATGAATATGTACGGCGTGTTATCAGTGATGCGAAAACCCGGATTATCGGTTTGCGTTATTTCAATGTCTATGGGCCCAGGGAACAACATAAACAAACCATGGCCAGTGTCGCCTTTCATTTTAATCAGCAATTATTGACTACAGGATGTGTAAAATTATTCAAAGGCAGCGGTGATTATGCAGATGGTGAGCAACGCCGGGATTTCATCTTTGTAAATGATGTGGTCGCTGTCAATCTCTGGTGCCTCAATCATACAGAAATTACAGGTATATATAATGTCGGTACAGGCAAGAGTCGCAGTTTTAATGATCTCGCCAGGGCAATTATCGCCTGGCATGGCCGGGGCGAAATCTCATATATCGACATGCCAGCACATTTAAAAAACAGTTATCAAAGTTTTACTGAGGCCGATACCAGCGCTTTGCGAAAATCCGGATATCAACATGAATTCCTTTCACTTGAAGATGGGATAAAGCACTATCTCAATTGGCTCAATGCCAGTGAAAGGTGCAAAGAAGATTGATCGGAAAGTCTTTACCTTGCGATTCCTCTATTCAGCGGTTCTGTATTTATTAATTCCCCTTGTGTTCGTGCGGTTAATCTGGTCAAGCGTACGCAACCCGGACTACTGGAAGCGTTGGCATGAACGTTTTGGTTATTGCCCGGTGTTGGAGGACAGGCGTCCCGTATTATGGATACACGCAGTATCTGTGGGTGAAGTACATGCAACAAAACCTTTAATCAATCAACTGCTGAAAGATTATCCTCAATATCAACTTTTGATCACCACCATGACTCCAACCGGGGCATTGAGTGTACAACAGAATTTTTCAGATACAGTAAAACATCGATATCTTCCCTATGATTTGCCTGGTTCAGTCAAGCGTTTCATTTCGCGCATTCAACCGATGCTTTTTGTTGTCATGGAAACCGAGTTATGGCCCAATCTCTTTCATTATTGCAGGGCAAAGGCAATACCGGTGATCCTGGCAAATGCGAGAATGTCGGTGCAGTCAACAAAAGGTTATGCGCACTTGCCTCAACTTGCACGAAAAACGTTATCTGATATTTCATTGATTGCCGCACAGAGCAAGGCAGACGCAGATCGATTAATCCAGCTTGGGGCGCCGCCGGACAATGTTACGGTTATGGGTAATCTGAAGTTTGATATTAAATTGCCTTACAGTCTGGTTGAGCAGTCGCAGTCATTGCGCCGTGACTTGTCAGTGAATCGGCCAGCATGGATTGCAGCAAGCACTCATGAAGGCGAAGAAAAAATAATACTGGATGCCTTTGCAAGCGTCCTGAAACAACATCATCATTGTTTGTTAATAATTGCCCCACGTCATCCCGAACGTTTTAACAATGTAGTGGAATTATGTGAGAAATATGGCTACCAGACAGTGCGTAAGAGCGAGGAAGTACGATGTGATGAGCATATACAGGTTTTTGTTCTGGATACATTGGGTGAATTACCCATGTTCTATGCTGCATCTGATATCGCCTTTATCGGCGGCAGTCTGGTGCCTATTGGAGGACATAATATGCTTGAACCTGCCAGTCTTGGTGTGCCGGTGATCATAGGGCCTTATGTCCACAATTTTATGGAGATCAGCCAGCTACTCCAGGATTCTGGTGCTGCATGGACTGTATCTGATGCAGAACAATTGGCGGATAAAGTCAATCAATTACTTGCTGATGCAAATTTACGGCACAACGCCGGCGAAAAAGGCAGGCAAATGGTTGAGACCAACCGCGGCAGTATTAATCGTTTGATGCAGAGTCTGCAGCCCTATCTTATTCAAAATGCAACTTCTGAAAGGAGTTGAATCTAATGAATACAGAATCAGGCGGCTGGATAAAGTGATAAACTTTGTTATTATATTTACATTAAAAATTGATTATCAGTGAGACGGAGAAAATAAGATGAGAATTTATGGTTTTGCTTTATTGCCATTACTTGCATTTTCTGGCAATAGTTTGGCTGATGGTTTTCCTACAGAAGAAACGGTCAGGTTTGTTCTGAATTGTATGGCGGAACTTGGCGCGCAGACCGACGAAAACCTCTATACTTGTATTTGCAAGCATGACGTAATTGCAAAGTCAATGTCCTATGAAGAGTATGAAGGTGCAATGACTTTCGAACGCAATCAAGAGATGCCGGGTGATCGGGGTGGGTTCGTCCGGGACAATAAGCTCGCTAAAGAAGACGATAAGAAATTGCAAAAAGCCAGGATTGAAGCAGATGCTCAATGTCCTGTTGTAAAGCATGTTAAAAGACCACCGGTAACCAAGCAGAATTAAAAACCGGTTTCTTTAGGAATGCAAAAAACAGGGTGACATTTGTCACCCTGTTTTTTTGTATAAAGCGAAATGCTAGGAAGAAAGTGTGACCTTATAAGTTGAACTGAAATGGTTTTCCTGTGTATCAACGCCTTTAACAGTCATAACACCTTCTTTTTCCGGTACAAAGAAGAAACGAAAGGCCGGGTCCATGCTGACAGAAAAAGTCAACTGGGCCTTCATGACCATCTCGCCATTATAGTCAACCGTGATTTCCTTGACGAAATGCGCGGGCGGGCGCACATGTGATCCCACTTTAAGTGGCGCAAGCCCGGTTATGTTGGGGTGCCGTATCATGAGTTGCATCAGATTTGGCTTGCCAAGTACCAGTTCACCGACAGTATTCATTTTCATCTTACCCAGTAATTTCTGTGACTCTTCCATGCTTGCAGGTGGAGGGGCAGAGCAGGCACCCTTGGCGCGCACGAAGCTTTTGGTCATATAAAGCTTTCCATCATTCATCTCGGCAATCGCCCGGACATAGCTGAAATCATCTACCCTGATACGCATGGCCAGATCAGCACTCCCGCTATGCGGGGTAAACTCAAATATGCCGACAAGGGGGACCGGGTTTTTATCGATGTAGATATGGATCTTTTGTATGTATTTGTCTGGAGATTGAGGAATTTTGGTGTGGATCGAAACAGGAACAATCGTTGCATCTTCTGCAGTATAAGGCGCCTTGATTTCCAGAATATCCTGAGCTGCTCCTTCTATGATTTCACGATCCTGAAAATTGGGTACCCTTATATTTTCTTCCCAGACCTTGTCTGAGAGCTGCTGTCTGTAATCTGCCGGGGCTACATCAGCAAAAACTAATGTAGAAAAACTGAAGAACAAGGTGGCCATTATCACACGGTTGATCAAATGAACCGGGAATATCTCCAATCCAAGAAAGGGACAAGCGCATGACAGAGGTTATTCAAAACGAATCACCCAGAACTCCGGGCATCGTCATTTTCGTGGCCGTCTTGAATTTTATCTCGATGGCCTTCTTTTTCTTTGTTTCGATATCCTCTTCTTAAAAAATATCAATCTTTTTTCCTGTTGGATCTCTGTATATAGT
>JACQHV010000040.1 GCA_016198885.1 Gammaproteobacteria bacterium | reverse complement strand
TGCCGGGCTTGACCCGGCATCCAGTAAACAATTGGTTTTACTGGATTCCGGCTGGAGTTTATACCCGTATGGGTGCCGGAATGACGGGACTTTTAAACTTGAGGATTTCAACAGAATTTCCTTAATTTTGAGATAGGTTCTAATTACCAGTCACCATTGCTCGCCTGAAAATGAGCACGAAAGCACCAATGCCACGATAAGCAAATCAGCGGATACAGTCTCGGGCAGCTACGAAGGAGTGTGCCCGACTGCGGCAAGATCCTTGGGCAGAGAAAACACAACCTTTTCCTGTTTGCCCGGCGCTTCCTGAACACTCTTTGCCCCCCATGTCTTCAGCTGTTCAATGACTTCTTCCACCAGAACCTCAGGGGCCGATGCGCCGGCAGTTAATCCAATACATTCCTTGCCGTCCAGCCATTCCTTCTGAATCTCCGACGCATTATCGATAAGATAGGTCGGCACCCCGACCTTCTGCGAAATTTCCTTCAGGCGCGTGGAATTGGAGCTATTGGGGGATCCGACAACCAATATCAAATCACATTGCCTGGTTAATTTCTTCACAGCGTCCTGTCTGTTCTGTGTCGCATAACAAATATCTTCTTTCTTCGGACCCACAATATTCGGAAAGCGTTCTCGAAGGGCATCGATAATTTCAGCGGTATCGTCCATTGACAATGTCGTTTGTGTGACAAATGCCAGAAAATCCGGGTCCTTGACCTTGAGTTTCCCGACGTCATCTACCGATTCAACCAGGTACATGCCGCCCTTGCCGCCCTGGGGACGATACTGCCCCAACGTGCCTTCAACTTCCGGATGTCCTTCATGTCCTATCAGGACGCACTCGCGGCCTTCATCCTGATAGTGCCCGACTTCCATATGGACCTTGGTAACCAAAGGGCATATTGCATCATAAATACGCAGCTTGCGACGTGCTGCTTCTTCACGCACTATTTTCGCCACTCCATGGGCGCTGAATACGACCGTCGCATTGTCCGGCACTTCATTGAGTTCCTCCACGAAGACCGCCCCCTTGTTGCGCAAGGTATCTACTACATATTTATTGTGCACGACTTCATGACGCACATAGACCGGCGCCCCGAACAGTTCCAGGGCACGTTCGACGATTTCGATTGCACGGTCTACACCGGCGCAAAACCCGCGTGGATTGGCAAGGACAATCTGCATCTTTTTACCTTGAGTCTTTATTCAACTATGAAAAAATCAGTATTGAAGAAACTACGTTGCTTTGCAGCATGTGTCAACCATTGCTTAATCCCTATTATACAGAGACCTTCGCTTCACCGAACCAGAAGGCATCAATAACCAGCATAACAGCTCCGATACTGATGGCAGAATCTGCAATATTAAAGGCAGGCCAGTGCCAATTCTGAAAATAGACATCGATAAAATCGATGACATAACTCAAGGTCATACGATCCCACAAATTACCCAACGCCCCACCCAGAACCAGTGCCAGTGCACAGGCCATCCAGCGTTTGTCTGCAGGAAGGTTGATTAACCATACCACGATGGCAATACCGACAGTAACGGCAAGGCCAATGAAAAACCAGCGCTGCCAGCCGCCGGCCTGACTGAGTATGCTGAAAGCGGCCCCGGTATTGTGCATCAAAGTAAGATTGATTCCGGGAAATACGGCAACAGGATCCTGAATCTGCAAATAGTGACTGGCCAGCAGTTTCGTGGCCTGGTCAATAATCACGACCAGCAAGGACAACCATAACCATTTCAATGTTCTTCTCTCATGCCTGTCTGCTTATGCAAAAGAACGTAACTCACCCTGACCATCTACATTTTCGATGCAACGGCCGCATAATTCAGGATGACTGGTATTTTGTCCAACATCTTCGCGGTGATGCCAGCAGCGGATGCATTTCGCATGTGAAGAAGGTAAAACCTTTATCCATAATCCATTGAGTTCGGACGCTGCGGCATCATCCGGACGGTCCGAGTCTTGATGAACACGCGCATAAGATATAATCAGGACAAAACGCAGCTCATCATTCAGCTTTTGCAACAGCGAAGCAAGAGATTCATCACAATAAAGATCAACCTCCGCATCCAGTGATGAACCAATCCTCCCTGACACACGAAGTTTTTCCAGTTCCTTGCTGATCTCATCTCGTACTGTAATGATTCTATCCCAGTAATCAATCCGGGACTCATAATCAGTTACCTTGTCAAATCCACCATACCATTCTTCCAGAAAGACAGATTCGCTACGCTTGCCGGGCATATGCCTCCAGATCTCATCAGCCGTAAAACAAAGAACTGGCGCAAACCAGCGTACCAATGCTTCAATAATGTGATACATCGCTGTCTGGGCAGAACGGCGTGCCAGACTTTTTGTCTGTGTGGTGTATTGCCGGTCTTTGATGATATCAAGATAAAAGCTACTCATTTCTACGATGCAAAATTGATGTAACTTTTGATAGATAAGATGGATCTGATAACTATTATAAGCTGTGATAATTTCATTTTGTAATTTGGCTGCAATATCAACAGCCCATCGATCCAGTTCCAGCATCTCTTCATATGACACACAATCAGTATCTGGATCAAAATCATCAAGATTGGCAAGAAAATAACGCGCCGTATTGCGCAACCGACGGTAGGCATCCGCCATGCGCTTGAGTATTTCATCCGAAACGTTCATCTCGTTACGGTAATCCGTCGCAGCGACCCACAGTCTTAAAATATCCGCGCCCAGCGTCTTCATCACCTGTTGTGGTGCAACGACATTACCGCGTGATTTGGACATCTTCATCCCCTGCGCATCCACTGTAAACCCGTGTGTTAACACGCTCTTGTAAGGCGCGGTATTATTCATGCCAATAGAAGTAAGTAATGAAGACTGAAACCAGCCACGATGTTGATCCGATCCTTCAAGATAGAGATCTGCCGGAAATTTTAATCTTTTATCAACGGCAAGTACGCAAGAGTGAGTCACTCCAGAATCAAACCAGACATCCAACGTATCCATTACCTTTTCGTAGGTAGAGTTCTCAGTGCCAATCAACTCTTTTGCATCCAGATCAAACCAGGCATCAATCCCGGCACGTTTCACGCGCTTTGCAATCTCTTCAAACAGGTGCATCGTCTGTGGATGCAATTCGCCCGTATTTTTGTTTACAAAGACTGTGATCGGCACGCCCCAGGTGCGCTGTCTGGAAATACACCAGTCAGGACGATCCGCAACCATTCCCTTGATCCGTTGCTGGCCCCAGTCCGGAATCCATTTCACATTGTCAATCGCCTGCAACGCATTTTGTCGCAACTGATTATTGTCCATGCTGATAAACCATTGGGGTGTGGCAAGAAAGATAATTGGTGTTTTATGCCGCCAGCAATGCGGATAACTATGCCTGACGGATTCAACATGCAGCAGGTTCTGTTTTTCCTTCAGTACCTTTATGACATGATCATTGGCTGCAAACACATTTTCTCCAGCGAATAATTCCGTGTCCGGCAGAAAACACCCGTCTCCACCCACAGGGTTGTCAAGGGGTAATTTGTACTTGCTGCCAATCATATAGTCATCGATACCATGACCGGGGGCTGTATGTACTGCTCCCGTACCGGCATCAAGCGTTACATGAGTACCAAGTATGATGGGCACAATACGATTGTAAAAAGGATGATGAAGCTTTGCATTTTCCAGCACTTCACCTCGTGCACGGTACAAAACCTTCCATAATTCCGGTTCCCGGAGTTTCCGCAATTCCCCGATCAAGTCCTCTGCGATCATAAGAAGTTCTTTACCATGCCCAAGATCAGTCTCAACCAGTACGTAACTGGACTCGGGGTGTACTGCGACAGCCTGGCTGGCAGGAAGTGTCCAGGGTGTCGTTGTCCAGATGACGATCGATATTGGCCGATCAATACCCGATTCCTGCTTTTTGAACCGGCTGAGAAAATTACCGTTTGTGACATCGTCCGGCAGAACCGGATACCGGACATAAATCGACGGTGAAGTCTTGTCTTCGTATTCGACCTCAGCCTCTGCCAGGGCCGAGCCACAATCAATACACCAGTAGACAGGTTTGAATCCCTTGATTAAATGTCCGGCATCGATCATTTTGCCTAACGCACGGACAATATCGGCTTCGGTCTGATAATCCATGGTCAGATAGGGACGCTGCCAGTCTCCAAGTACACCCAGCCGCTGGAAATCTGCCCGCTGTTTGTCAACCTGCTTGCGCGCATATTCACGGCAGGCATCACGAAATTTTCTGGCATCAACCTTGTAACCTGCCTTGCCGATCTTTTTTTCCACCATCAATTCAATAGGCAAACCATGACAATCCCAGCCCGGGACGTAAGGCGCATCATATCCGTCAAGACCCTTGGCCTTGATAATAATGTCTTTAAGGATTTTGTTTACGGCATGACCAATATGAATATCCCCATTGGCGTATGGTGGTCCATCATGCAGGATGAATTTCCCGGAACCATGCTTGCGCTCACGAACCTTTGCATACAGATCCATTTCCTGCCAGTGTTTAAGCATCTCCGGTTCACGTTGGGCAAGATTGCCCCGCATGGGAAAATCCGTTTTGGGTAAATTGAGCGTGTTTTTGTAATCAGCCATAAATTTCAGTTAATTTACCGCCATGTTTTTATTTTTTTCTTTAAAAAATTGTCTGGCCTGTTTTATATCGATCTCAATCTGATCCCTTAATTCATCAATGGTTGCGAATGTTTGTTCTTTTCTGAGCTGTTTCAATAACTCCACACGGATATAACGGCCATACACATTGTCATTAAAATCCAGCAAGTGCGCTTCCAGGAGCACTCTCCTGCCATCGAACATGGGTCTGGTACCGATATTTGTAACCGCATCGATTGCATTATTACCCAATCCATAAACTTTCGTTGCGAAGATCCCGGAAACAGGGCTATATAGCCGGTGCATATCAATATTAATTGTCGGGTAACCCAATTCACGGCCACGTTTATCTCCATGTACTACACGGCCGCTGATTGAATAATGACGGCCAAGTAATTTCTCAGCCAGTTCTAGGTCGCCTGCAGCC
>JACQHV010000037.1 GCA_016198885.1 Gammaproteobacteria bacterium | reverse complement strand
AGTATATACTGATATATACTTCTACTATGTTTATAAAAAAGGTTATCCGGGCGCTTGAGCAATACCATGTCCGGTATGCGCTGGTCGGCGGATATGCCGTTGCCTTGCATGGCGCTACCCGGGGTACCGTCGATATCGACATAGTCATTACGCTCAATCTCAAGACATTCAAAAACACAGAAAAGGCATTTAAAAGTATTGGTCTTGAACCGAGGCTGCCGGTAACCGCCGATGAGGTGTTTGGCTTTCGTGAAGAATATATTAAAAACCGCAACCTGGTTGCCTGGTCATTTGTGAGTCCGCGTAATCCCATGGAAATGGTTGATGTTGTGATAACGGAGAATCTGAAGGACATCAGGACCGTGAACAAGGCTGCTTTTGACATGAAAATAAAAGTGGCCGCGATTGATGACCTGATTATGATCAAGAAAAAATCCAACAGAAAACAGGACAGAGAAGATATCAAGGCCCTGGAGAAATTAAGATGAAACCCGTGCAATATTTCAGTGACGATTATCTTGAGCAAAGTAAATCGTTTACTGCGGAAAGTGTGCTTGAGTTCCTGGAAAATTTCCGGTTGATGCAGATGCCGGAAGAAAAATCAAGATTGATCAGCATGAAGATCCCGGAACCGTTGCTGAACAGCTTTCGTGTAAAATGCGAACTGCATGGTGTAAAATATCAGACGCAAATCAAAGAACTTATGACCAGGTGGTTAAATGAAACATAGTACCAGTAACAAGTCACAAGCTACGCGTTATGTTTCAAAAGCCGGTAAACAGCGGATAATTTTGTAGAAAATAATTTAAGGAGTAACAGTTATGTCTCTCTCAATGTATCAGGCGTCCGTACCGGTTTTTATCCGCATGTTGAATAACCTTTGCGGCTTTTTGAAAAAAGGTGAAGCGCTGGCGGAAGCGAAAAAGATTGAACCAGAGATCCTGATCAACAGCCGTCTGGCGCCGGACATGTTTCCATTATCGCGGCAGATTCAGATTGCATCAGATATATCACGGCGCTGCGTTGCGAGACTCGCGGGGGTTGAAGCACCAAAGATCGAAGATAACGAGAAGACTTTTGAGGAACTATATCAGCGGATTAATACGACAATTGATTATCTTGAATCATTCAAGCCAGGGCAGATTGACGGCACCGAAGAAAAACCGATTGCCCTTGAGGTCCGTGGTAATACCCTGCACTTTCAGGGCATGATGTTTCTGCTGTTATTTTCATTACCCAATTTTTATTTCCACATAACTACAGCATATAACATCCTGCGCCATAACGGTGTCGACATCGGCAAGCAGGACTTTCTTGGAAAACCGCCGGGGTAAAAGCAGTGATTAGTGATTGGTGATTGGTGATTGGTAATCAATAAAAACTACCGGCGATTTACTACAAGTCAGAAACGAAACAGTTGATGGCAGGTATCACAGGTATTATTCATCCGTTGATACGCGAGTTCCATGCCTGTGAAATCTTTTTCTTCTGCCAGGTACCAGACGTTGTATGCTTCGTTCTGAAGCTGACTGGCCATGTCCCGGAAGACAAGCTGTTCATCAAAACTCATGCTTAAGCCCGGAATTGCATCGATCAGTTCCTCCGCTGCAACAACCAGTTCCTCCACGGTAGCTACCAGAAGCTGGACGTGCCGGGTGCGGATGTCCTCAATCTCCATCGCGCTCAGTTCCTTTTCATACGTCAGTTGATTCAACCGGCGCATAATATCCTGTAACCTGTCACTGGATACGGCATGAGGTATCGGCTGTTCCGTCAGCTGTAGCGTCTCCGGCTCTGATCTGATTGTGCCTGTACACACGAGTAACACCATCAGGATCGTTACGCTATTTGTTATGGCTTGTTTCACGCGAATGGTTTCCCCGTTCAGTCGGATGGAATATTCGGTGACTTGTCACGGAATAATCTGTGGCAGGCAATACATGTCTGATTCAACCGCACGTAGGCCGGTTCAATGAGTGTGTATTCATAACTGTTCGCGATTTGCTGGAAGTCCTGTGTTTCTGTAGCAAGTTGCCGGGCCATGGCCCTGAAGGTCACCAGTTCGCTTTCTGTCAGGCTTGAACCGGGAAGTTCCTCGGACAATAATTCTGCGTGTAATTGGAGTTCCTGTACAGCATCAACCAGATCAGCCAGATCCTGCATGCGTTTTTCATCACTCTGGGGCCTGGCGTTTTCAGATTCACTTACTTCATTCAGCCACAAGTTGATATTCTGCATAATCTCACGCAATCTTTCGCTGGAGATGGCGTGTAGCCTGGCCTTGTTTTCCTGTGATTTACCGCCCTGCACTGTACTTTCCTCATTCCCCGTGAGTGCGGCGGGACTGAGGAGCAACAACAAAAATATCAGTAAACGTTTCATGACTCGCAAGATAATGGTTTAATTTATTTTTGTATTTTAGGGGATAATATGCTGAAAAAAAATTATCCTCTTACTGAAAAACCTTTGTGTTCTGTTAAAATGACATAATGCCGCTGTATAGAGACAATTCAGAAAAAACCAGTCTGTGGGTGCCCGTTCTGGTTGTTCTCGCCCTCATTGCAGGAATTTACATCTGGCAGAAAGGTGAAAAAACCACGGAACCTGCGCAGGTAGAACAACCTGTGGTTTCCGAAAAAAAGCAGACATTACCACAGGAAGCAGAGAAACCTGTTATTCGTTTTCCAGTGCCTGAAGCACCCGTTCAGGTCGAGGAAGAGACAAAAATAACACCGGAACCGGTTGAACGGCCAAAACCTCTGCCTGCACTGGATGAAAGTGACGCATCCATTCAGGATGAGTTGAGTGGGCTTTATAACCAACAGCAATTTGGTGAAATGTTCCTGCTGGAGGCTATCGTACGTCATTTTGTCGTGACGGTAGATAATATGACGGGACCCAAATTGCCACAGCGATATGCGTTTACCAAACCACCCGCCGGAAAGTTTGCTGTTAAAACAGATACAAATAACAGTGAATTTATTGATCCAGAAAATTACAAGCGTTATGCAGGTTTCATAAAGCTGGCGGAAACCGTAGATACCGGGAAGCTTGTGTCCGTATATGTTCATTATTATCCATTGTTTCAAAAAGCGTATGAAGAGCTTGGCTATCCGAACCGGTATTTCAACGACCGCTTAATCGAAGTGATCGATCATCTGCTGATGACTCCCGTGGTCCAGGGTCCGATCAAGCTGGTACGGCCAAAAGTTTATTACCAGTTTGCCAATCCCGAACTGGAAGCGCTTTCCGCCGGGCAGAAAATATTGATACGCATCGGGCATGATAACGCGGTGAAGGTAAAGGCCAAGCTGCGGGAAATCCGAAAGGCATTGACAACGCTGAGAAGATAGTGACTTGTGATCGGTGATAAAGTGCAGGATGCACAAATGCCGCGGGGTCAGGATGACCAAGAGCGGCGAGTGATTGGTGATTTGACCAAGGTGAAGGTAAAGCGTGAAGCGCATAATTGGATACCAGGTCCAAACTACGAATGATGACTGACCATGATCTTATATATATTTTTCATCGCCGCTTCGATCCTGTTTGCTATTTTGTTCTTTACGCTGAAATAACGGGGAAAAAAGAAAATCTGCGTTAACTCTTAAGAAAAGAGAGGCGATTATTGCCTAACCTGATTTTTTAAAATATCCCGTGCCAAACATCGTTCTGGTGATTGTCATGGTAACGCTATTGACTATAATGACTGTCACTAATTAATAATCAGCAAGATCGCCTCCAACCGGCGTTGCAATTGCCAAATATTCAGGAGGGGGAAAGCGAGGCTTCCACTTGCCAATATCCAGCATTCAACTCAAGTCCGGCGCTCCTAAAACGGTCCCTGTTGTCGATATTCTTTCCGGACGCCGGCGCTGTCAAAGGGAGACACTCTCTCAGGAAACCTATTGTATTGTGATGGAACCCGGTGAAGCACTGTTGTTCCTGGAACCGGATGGTGAGCGCACCCGGGATTTTTACGCTACCCTGCATCGCGCCGGCGATACCTACGAACTGGAAGTCATCCCTCAACATGACATCTGGGTGAACGGCCGTGAGGTTAAAGTCAACAGGATGCTGGAGTCGGGAGATTTGCTGGAGATTGGTCACGGTGGACCGGTTTTCCGTTATCGTATGTACCCTCCGGGAATAGCACTGACGAAGACCGTCACCGAAGCAGTCGCTGACTCATTCAGCGGCGCGCAAGTCGATGGCCATACAAGGCTGGGTAAAACGTCCAGGTTCCTGACCAACATTACCCGCGATCTCGCCACCCAGACAACACTATGGTTCCGTCTCTGGCTTCTCATCCTTCTTACGGCCATAGTCGGCAGCATCGTGATCCTCGCGGTGCAGAATGTACGCCTCCAGAAGCGTGTCGCTACGGAGGACGTCCGCATTGAGGGTATTGAGGGAAAGCTGGAGCAACAACTCGGCGCCAACACATTGAGCCGAAAGGAACTGCTGGCAATGCAGAAGGAGGTGGAGACCCATTTGTCTGACACCTTCGAGCGCCTGGCGGTGCTTGAAGCGGGGACGGGCAAGGCATCCCGGGTGATCGCGGCTGCAACCCCTTCGGTTGCATTTCTGCTGGGTACCTACGGATATGTCGAACCCGGCACCGGACGGCATTTCCGCTATATCGAATCAGGTGAAGGCGGAACATGGTATACCCTCGAAGAAGAAGGGAGAGTTGTGGAATTTGTCTTCACGGGAACGGCGTTCGTCGTAGCCAATGACGGTATATTATTGACCAACCGCCATGTTATTGAACCCTGGAACAATGACCCGCGCACAGATATCGTACAGGGACGCCAACTTATACCGGTGATCCTGCAACTTCTCGCCTACTTTCCCGGCGCAAGTGATCCATTTACCGTCAAAGTCGTCCAGACCGGGGAGCAGGTGGACCTGGTACTGCTGCAACCGGACGGAGACACCACCGGTATTGCACAACTCGAATTTGAACCCCGCATACCTCAGCCGGGTGATGAAGTGTTGTTGCTCGGTTATCCCACAGGCATGCGCGCATTGGTTGCCCGGGCAAGTACCGGGTTTCTTGAATCGATCACCCCGGACGGCCCGGCTGATTACTGGACTCTCGCGCAACGGCTGTCTGAGGCCGGTTATATCAAGCCCCTTGCCAGTCGTGGTATCGTCAGCCAGGTGACGGAAGAGTTTATCGTTTACGACGCCGAGACCACATTCGGTGGCAGCGGCGGGCCCGTGCTCGACCTCAACGGTCATGTCATCGCCATTAATGCCGCCGTCATACCGGAATTCGGAGGATCCAACATGGGTGTGCCGGCGGATCGCGCGCGGCGCTTTCTTGCGCAATCCGGTAATGAGTGACTGGTGATTATTCTCTGACAACGGTTAAACATCCTGATTGAAGAAAATTCTGATTACCGGCGCAACCGGACAAATCGGCTCGGATTTGACCCTGGCATTGCGCAAAAAATACGGCGGTGAAAACGTCATTGCCGCAGGCCATACACGGCAACCGGACAAAGAACTCGCCGAATCAGGCCCCTGCTGCAATCTGGATGTCAGGGACCCGGTTGCATTGCAGACAATGGTCGCTGAAAAGCGGATAGATACCATCTTTCATCTCGCTTCCCTGCTTTCCGCGGTAGCGGAAAACAAGCCACAGCTCGCCTGGGACATTAATATTAATGGATTGATCAATGTGCTGGAGACCGCTCGATTGCAGAACTGTACGGTTTTTTTCCCCAGCTCCATCGGCGCCTTTGGTCCATTGACACCAGCTGAAAATACGCCACAGGATACGATACAACATCCGGATACGATGTACGGCATTACCAAAGTCAGCGGAGAATTATTGTGTGATTATTATCAGCGCCGTTTCGGAGTGGATACGCGCGGCGTGAGATACCCGGGACTGATATCCTGGAAAACCCTGCCTGGTGGTGGAACAACGGATTACGCCGTGCATATCTTCCATGCCGCGGTGAAGGACAAACACTACGATTGTTTTCTGAAACCTGAGACACGGCTCGACATGATGTATATGCCTGACGCCGTCAGGGCGGCGATTGAATTGATGGAAGCGGACAGCAGGCGCCTGATTCACCGTAACGGTTTTAACGTCAGTGCCATGAGTTTTTCACCACAGGATATTGCCACAGAAATTAAAAAATTTATTCCAGACTTTTCCATCAGCTACACCATCGATCCGGTGCGCCAGGCGATCGCTGAATCATGGCCAAGACACATGGATGACAGCGCTGCGCGTAATGAGTGGGGATGGAGGCCGGAATATGATTTGCCGGCAATGGTTAAGGATATGCTGGAGAAACTTTCCGGGCGATTTTAAAAATGCATTTTTTCATGATAATTGCGTCAGCACCGTGCTCGAATCCTCATGTATTAGTTATACACTCCGGTTCTGTGCGCGGTACTTCCTTACTCTCACGAAAAAATTACTATTTTCAGGGTCGCTCATAAAAAATATCTGAAAGAAATAACCATGGCGCTGAAAAAAATCGAACCCATCATGACAAACAAACTCGCCGAGCTTGCTGCCAAAGGCACTCTGAAAGGCGCGGAAAAAGTAATTACCGGAGTAAAAGCGGCCTGTGACGGTTTCAGCGAGAGGTATACCCTGAAGGGTTACGGTGACAGGGGTTTTTTAAGGATGAATTCCAATTCTTATTTGGGCCTTGCCTTGAATCGCGAGGTCATCGAAGCGGAATCCCGCGCGGCTGAAAGATTCGGCAGCGGACCGGGCGCCGTGCGTTTTATCAGTGGCACGTATCAATCGCATATCGAACTGGAGCAAAAGCTCGCTGCATTTCACGGCCGGGAATCCGCACTGATCATGAGCGCCGCTTATGCGACGGTCATGGGCGTTCTGCCACAGTTCATCAACGAAGACACATTAATAATAAGCGACGCGTTGAATCACAACTGCATCATCAATGCGATACGCCTGTCCCGTCCGGCCAGGAAAGCCGTTTATCCACATCTTGACATGACGGAACTGGACAAGATCCTTGAGACCGGCAAGGGGCAGATAAGACGCGCCTGTGTTGTGACGGACGGGATTTTCAGCATGCGTGGTGATTATGCGCCTTTGGATGAAATCGTGGCCATTTGTAAACGGCACGAGGACGCTTACGCGGAAGGCATCATCAGCATCGTGGATGATTCACACGGCGTGGGCGCATTTGGTAAAACGGGACGGGGCACGGAAGAAGTTACGCGGGCTCAGGCCGATATACTGATTGCAACGTTAGGCAAGGCATTGGGTGTGAATGGCGGTTATGTGGTTTCCAGTGCGCAGGTGATCTCTTATCTGAGAGAAACAGCGCCGTTTTATATTTATTCCAACCCGATTACCCCGGCGGAAGCCGCCGCAACGATTACTTCACTGGAGATTCTGGACAGTGCGGAAGGTTTGAAACTGTTGGAACAAATGCGCAATCTTGCCGCGCGGTTGAGGGCCGGGCTGAGTGATCTGGGTTTTGAAACAATCGAGAGTGAACATCCGATTGTCCCGATATTGACACAGGACACTCACAGAACTTCAGCGCTGGTTCAGCACCTGTTTGAAAATAATATTCTCGTCACCGGACTGAATTATCCGGTTGTCCCCAAAGGCGAGGAGGAAATAAGATTGCAGGTTTCAGCGAATCACACAGAAAATGATATGGATTATCTGCTGGAGACACTGAAAAGATTCCTGGACAGATGATACCTTCAGCACGATGTAAATGGTAAATTTGTTCATTGTTCTCCCCACCAATCCATGAATTCCTCGATATCGATAGAACCGTTATGGTCGGAGTCGACAATGTCAAAACCGGCTTGCATCTTTTCTGTGGTCATATCGCCGCCAAGGGCGTCAATGAGGAGTGTGAATTCCTTGTAATCGATTTGACCATTTTTGTCGGTGTCGAAGTAATCAAAGTTCTCCTGTATTTCTGCAATTTGTTCCTCAGTCAGACTGGTCATGTTCACTCCCGTTTTATTATTTTAAATAATAAGATTAATATTGGTTTGCCAATTGTCTCTGTATCAGCAGTGACAGGTTAATGTAAATCGTTGTTGGTAATTGATTAGTACTAAATGACAAAAAAAGAAAGTAAATCTCCACCGAAAAAATGGTCTGCAAAAGTCACACAGGAAAGTTATGCGCTGGACCTGGAAGAAGGGGTTTTTACCTGGAAGGATCCAGGGAAGATCGCACAGTCACTGAATAAATCGGCTGAAGCCAGTAAACGCCGCAAAGGGCAACCGTTTCGTTCAGCGATGTCCATGCTGGTATTTTATATCAATCGTGCGGGTAAAAATCTTGATAAGGAGCAGGCACAGATTCTGAACCAGGCCAAAGAAGAATTACGCAAGTTATATGGTAAAACCTGATTGACAGTTCATTTTATTTTAGAAAGTAAAACGTGAAAATAGAGATGCTTGTTTCCTTGCTATTGATACTTGTTTTAATTTGTGTGCTGATGACATACATTATTTATATGCCGGGGCAATCTTTTCAGGGAGAATTACCGCCGCTGGATAATGCTGGTCGCGATACCGCACAAAGAATAGAAACTCACGTTAAAATACTCTGCAGTAACCCTGCCGGCAGGAATACTATTGAGAAAGCGGGGCTCGATGCGGCAAAGGATTACATTGCCGATCAATTCCGATCTTATGGTTATCAGGTTGTATTCCAGGAATATCCACTGTCAGGCATCAACTATGCAAACATTGAAACGGAATCGCGCGGTACTACGTTGCCGGACCAAATCATTGTCGTTGGCGCCCATTATGATTCCGTCATCGGGGCAACAGGTGCGAATGACAACGGTTCAGGCGTCGCCGCTGTCCTGGAACTCGCAAGGATATTCGGGAACAAAAATTATCAACGGACAGTAAGGTTTGTTGCCTTTGTCAACGAAGAACCCCCCTATTTCATGTCGCGCCATATGGGCAGTTACGTGTATGCAAAAAAAGCGGCTGAAGAAAAGGAAAAAATAATTGCCATGTTTTCTCTTGAAACGATTGGTTACTACAATGATAAAAACGGCAGCCAGTATTATCCGCCACCCTTTAATTTCTTTTATCCTGACAAGGGCAATTTTATCGCGTTTGTCGGTAATCTTGGTTCACGTCCCCTTGTAACACGAACTATTCAATTATTCCGAACGCATGCGAGTTTTCCATCGGAAGGCATTGCTGCCCCTTCATTTATACCGGGGGTCAGCTGGTCTGATCACTGGTCTTTCTGGAAGCAGGGTTACCCCGCAATCATGGTAACGGACACCGCGCCCTACCGGTATCCCTACTATCACACATCGCGAGATACACCGGACAAGGTGGATTATGAAAAAATGGTCTATGTTGTTAAAGGGATGCAGAAAGTCATAGAAGATCTATTACATCAATAACACGGAAAAAGATCATTTACAGTCCCGCAACGTCCTTGCAAAAACATTACTTCAGGCAGCATCAGGCAGAGGACACAATAGGGACGGAATTCCATAGCACATGTAGTATGCTGTATGTCATGAATGTACTGATTTCAGCTTTTGCATTCTTTGCAATTATTACGCTTTCTTCCTGTTCCGCTCCACTGGTTGCAGCGGGAATCGTGGGTAATGTAATTAACCGGACAGCGGATATTGACGATTCGCAATCCTATATCAGCGATACCGGACCATCTGTTGATTCCAAAGAAGTTGCAATTACCAATCTCAATCTTGGTATTGAATACATGCGGCGGGGAGAGTACGAAAAGGCCCTGGCAAAACTGAATCGCGCCAGGGAAGCAAAGTTCGATTACGCGCCTATATATAATGCACTGGGTCTGTTATATCAGAAGTTGAGACAGATGGAGGAGGCCGAAATGAATTACAAACATTCCATCAAACTGGATGGTGAAAATCCGGCTACACTGAATAATTATGGACAGTTTCTGTGCAGCCAGGATCGGAGCAGCGAGGCAGAAAAATATTTTCTGGCAGCTGCAGAAAATCCGTTATATGACCTGCCTGAAGTTCCTTATGCAAATATCGGCACCTGTGCTTACCTGCATAATGAGACCGACAAGGCGATTGGTTATTTTGAAAAGGCATTATCATTAAACCCGAAAATTCCCGCTGCACTTCTGCAAATGTCGGAAATCAATTACCAGAGAGGAAATTATGATTCTGCTCATGATTATCTGATTCGTTATCTTCAATATACCAAACACACACCCAGGAGTCTTTGGCTGGGTATTCGTATCGAGCGGGAATTGGGAAATAAAAATGCTGTGTCCAGCTATGCGATGTTATTACGTAACAAATATCCTGATTCGAACGAGGCGCAATTATTAAAAGAGTCGGGTGTCAAGTGACAGTTGCTTCAGGTTAAAAACAGCTACTCACCTCCTCCCATGGATTTAATCAATTTATCGCTTGCCGTTTCTTCCTTTTTTACGTCCTTGTTTTTTTCAGCGGACTCCTTGAACCATTTCTTGACACCACCCACGAGGCCTGTCGATTCATCTTCACTCCCCTTTCCGGTTTCCGCAGTTTGTTGAGGTTGCTCCTGGGAAGATGGTTCTGCAACAGGTTCCTCCGCCGGGCTTTGCTGCGCATTTTCATCTATTTTTGCCTGCAATGTCTGATTTGCAGTATTAATTTTGGTTGATTCTGGCCAGATTTCTTCCGCTTTACTTATATAAGTACGTGCCCGTTGAGTGTCATTGGATTTGATGGCGCTGTAAGCAAGTGCGATATATTTATCCGATATTGATTCGATCCCTTTTT
>JACQHV010000041.1 GCA_016198885.1 Gammaproteobacteria bacterium | reverse complement strand
TTGTGCATGTCACCCAGGATTTCCTGATAGGCGCCCAGGAGAAATATTCCGATCAAATATGATTCATTTTTTTCAGGAATATGTACTGGCAGACTGGTCGTTATGCCTTCACCATCGACATAAAGTTTTACTATTCCATCTGAATCACAGGTCAGGTCCTGAATCATTGCGCGTTGTGTGGGCCTTTCATCAAGCCGGTGCAGGGGCACGATCGGAAAAATCTGGTTAATTGCCCAGCTGTCCGGCATGGACTGGAAGATGGAAAAATTGCAGAAATATTTGTCTGCAAGTTTTTCATTGATTTCATTCATGATGTCCTGATGATCACCAGTCAGAAACGTCTGAATCCTGCGGCATATCGAAAAATAAATATCCTCCACACGTGCGCGATGGCGCAGTTCAAGAAAACCACGCGCAAACATTTCTTTTGATTCATCATAATGGTAGGAAGCACCGCTAAAATGCTGGATGGCGCGTTCACTATTAATTGACTGCAAAATATTCCATAAATCCTTCACAACCTGGGGTTCATCAGGTTGTGCAGGATCAGGATTCTGTAAGCCGGGCGCCTGTTCAACGCCAATAACGTTGGTGATGAGCATGGCATGATGCGCGGTCATGGCGCGTCCGGACTCGGTAATTATCGCGGGTTGCGGCAGATTGTGCTGATGACAAATCCCGGCAAAGGCGTGAATGACGGTTTCCGCATAGGATTGCACGGTGTAATTCATTGAACAGAAATTGCGTGATTGAGTCCCCTCATAATCAATCCCCAGTCCGCCGCCCACATCGACAGTAGTTACCGGCGCTCCCATCGCGCGCAATTCAGCGTAAAAACAGGCGCCTTCCTGCAACGCCCACTGAAAGTGCTGTATATTGCTGACCTGCGATCCAACATGAAAATGAAGCAGCTCCAGACAATCCAGAAGATTTTCCTCCCGTAATTCCTCGATTGCCCGTATGACCTGTACACTGTGCAGTCCAAATTTGGATTTTTCACCCCCGGTATTCTGCCAGTTGCCAGCGGCAACCGATGCAAGCCGGACCCGTATGCCGAGACGTGGTTTGATCCCCATCTCTTTTGCAACCTTGATGATTAATCCCAGTTCAGAAATTTTTTCGGTCACGATATAGACTCGAAGACCGAGCTGTTGACCGATGAGCGCGAGCCGTATGTATTCCTGATCCTTGTATCCATTACAGATTACTGTATTACCTGGTTGTGATAGGGCAATAATAGTCAGTAATTCCGGTTTACTGCCCGCCTCAAGCCCGACACGACTCCCGCCGTGACGGATAATATCTTCGACAACTCTCCGCTGCTGGTTGGCCTTGATGGGATACACCGCTGTATAACTGGCGTGATACTTGTGCTGATCCATTGTCTGATCAAAAGCCCGGCATAATGAATCAACGCGATGTTGCAATATGTCGGTAAAACGCAGTAACACAGGCAGGGCCTGTCTCTTTTCCCTGAGTGTGGTGGCGAGTTGATAGAGATCAATTGTCTTGTTTTCTTCATTACAGGGCCGCGCAGTCAAATGCCCCGACTCATTAATATCAAAGTATCCTTCTGACCACGCAGGGATCTGATAGAGCCCGCGTGACTGTTCAATCGACCAGTCACTTCGATTTTTAGAATGCTGTAATTTAACCGGTTTCATTCTGGGAATTAATCCGCAATATTACTTATTGTGGAATCACAAACCGAAATTATACTGCAACGACTCACGATATACGCTTCACGTTTCAAGATTGTGCTGATAATGCCTGGCAATGACTTCCGCAACACAGCAGGTCAGTTTTTGGGCCGTTGGAATATGCAGGAATTCATTCGGTCCATGTGCATTGGCGTGCGGGCCGAGCACCCCGGTGATCAAAAATTGTGCCTTGGGAAATTTTTTCCCCAGCATGCCCATGAACGGGATGGTGCCGCCCTCACCCATATGCACCGAGGGTTTTCCGAAATAATTGATCGAGGCCTGATCCACAGCATCTTCGAGCCAGGGTTCCATCTCCGGCGCATGCCAGCCGCTCGCCCCCCAGTCCGGATGAAATGTAATTTTTGCCCCGCTGGGCGGTTCGCTGTTTAACAATGACTTCAATTTTTCCATGGCAACACCGGTATCAACCGTCGGCGGGAGGCGCAGGGAGATTTTTACAGAAGTCTTTGCCCGCAGGACATTGCCTGCATTTGCGATGGGGGGTAAATCATCGGCTCCAGTCACAGCTAACGCCGGTCGCCAGGTACGGTTGAGGATCAATTCGGCAAGATCATCTGTGACAGGTCTTGCACCATCAACAAACGGAAATTTTCCGAATACCCCGGCGCCCAATACCTCCGCCGCAACTTTGGCCTGCCTGATCCTCTTTTCCGGTATCTCGACATGAAATTCACCGGCCAATACTTTTCCGCTGTCGCAATCATCGATGCGATTCAGTAATTGTCTGAGTATTCTGAAACTTGAAGGGACAATCCCGCTGGCATCACCGGAATGCACACCTTCGTCCAGAATTTCAACCGACAGGGAACCGCCGACAAGTCCCCGCAGGGAGGTTGTACACCAGAGTTGATCATAATTGCCGCAACCGGAATCAAGACAGATGACCAGGTCCGGTTTACCGATACGATCAGCCAGGGCGTCGATATAAAAGGGCAGGTCATAACTTCCACTTTCCTCACAAGCCTCAATAATGACGATGCAGCGCGCATGGGGCACGGATTGATCGTGCAGCGCTTTTACGGCGATGAGCGCAGCAAATGTGGCATAACCATCATCGGCCCCGCCCCTTCCAAAGAGTTTTTCACCTTCAAGTACCGGCTTCCACGGGCCGAGCCCATTACGCCAGCCGGTCGTTTCCGGTTGTTTATCCAGGTGGCCATAGAGCAACACAGTCTCTTCAGATTTGCCCGGGATCTCCATAAAGATTAATGGCGTTCTTCCAGGCAGGCGCGTGACCTCGAGTTGCATCCCGGAGATGTTCTGTTTCCGGCACCAGACCTCAAATTGAGTCACAACCTGATCCATAAACCCATGCTTTTGCCAGTCCGGATCAAACATGGGCGATTTGTTCGGGACACGGATGTATTCCACAAGCTCAGGCACGGCAGACTTGTCCCAGTGTTGGAAACAAAATTCAGCAAGTTTATTGGTGTTCAACGGCATGACATTATACTAACCTGTCATTTCGAGCTTAGCGAGAAGTCTTACGAGCAAGGAGGCAAGGCCAGATTCCTCACAAGCTCTCTCACGGTCGTTCGGGACAGGGTTTGGAATGACATAAGTTTTCTGTCATTTCGACCACAGGGAGAAATCTGGTGTGGTGGTCATCCGCAAAATTTGACATCTGTCACAGACACTGCAAGATAGATGTCATTAAATAAATGTATTCATCCTGCGGAGTGTTCCCATGTTCAAATTGAAACTTGTAATCCTGCTGGCGACTGCTGCATTTATCATCAGTGCTTGTGGTGAGAGTGATGCGCCGGTTGAACAGGGCAGTCCGGCAATGACCGAAACAGCGCCCGCAAGTGTTCCCGCACAGGAACAAACTCAAGTTACACCACCGGAACCTGTTGTTGAAGAAACAATAACACCGCAGGAACCGGAAGCGGAAGCCGTCACAGATAAGGGTGTACAGAGGGCTGAAACGCCACCCCCTGCTGTTGAAGAAATGCAGCAAGTTGTAACTGAAGCCACACCTCAAACCGAACCAGTCTCCGAACCGGTCGCAGAAGAACCTGCAGTTACCAATGAAGCCCCTGCCACGGCAATTACCATTGCAGCAGCGGGTCCTCCCAAAACCCATACGATTAATGCCGAGGCCAGGGTATTTAATCCTGATATTATTTATATCCAACCCGGGGATACCATCAGCTGGATAAACATGACATCGCACAACACAGTATCAGTCGATGGCCTGATCCCGGAAGGCGCAACACCCTGGCGCGGGCAGTTGGGTGAAAATCTGAAAGTGACCCTGGAGAAAGAAGGCGTTTATGCCTATGTCTGTGAACCACACATCGGCTTCGGCATGGTCGGCGTAATCGTCGTCGGCAAACCCGCAAATCTCGAAGATGTCAAAGCCTATGCCGATAAAAACCTGCAAGGCCCGTTCAGAAGAATCATCAGCAAACTGAACAAGGTCGCGATCCAGTAATCATCAAGAGTGAGGAAGCTGTTGAGGCCACAAATTGTGGCTACATTGACAGACCCAAATTGTTTTTCCTGTCTTGCCATAACTGGGTAGTTCCCGCTTCAACAATCAGATAAATTGGTAAATAATTCTGTCATTCTAGGACATTGAAGGACTAAACATGACAAGGGGAAGGAAAATCGAGGGAATTATCGAGTCTAATAAAGCTCTTCGGCGGGTTGAGATATTCAAATTAGCCCCTATAATACTTGGTAACAACACCCGCCACGCCTCTGCTTCGGTAAGCGCACCCTGGCGGGTTACTTTTTTGGGGATCAGGTAATGCGGTATACCAAACCCCCGTTATCCCTTGATGACCAACTAGACTTGCTTGCGCGTCGTGGGATGAAAATCCCGGACAATAGTCGCGTTCGACACTATCTCGCTCATATTAATTACTATCGTCTACGCGCCTATTGGCTTCCTTTTGAAGACAAAGCTGTTGAGGGTGATCATAAATTCCTCCCCGGAACCTCATTCGAAGACGCGCTTGCGCTTTATGTCTTTGACCGCAAGCTCAGGCTATTAATACTTGATTCCATTGAACGTATAGAGGTCTCTCTTCGTACGCGCTGGGCTTATTCTTTGGCTATGAGGTATGGGGCCCATGCTTATTTGGATACAGGTTTATTCAGAGACACGGAAAAATACAGGCATTGTTTCGAAGATTTACAAAAAGAAATTGAGCGCAGCCATGAAACCTTTATTCAGCATTATCAAATGCATTATACGGAACCTAAGATGCCACCGATCTGGGCTGCCTGCGAGGTGATGTCGTTGGGTCAATTATCCATGTGGTTTGAGAACTTGAAACATCATGCTGACAGAAAGGAAATCGCCTTATTTTACCAGTTGGACGAAATCATATTGAGTTCATTTATGCATCACCTGACGCATGTGCGTAATCTCTGTGCCCATCACAGCCGTTTGTGGAATCGGCGTTTCACTTTTACCATGCGACTGCCGCGCAAACCGCGCCACATTGCTGGCTGGTTTAATCCTGCCGAGCTTCGTAAGATTTATAACACTCTAGTTATGCTCGGTTACATTCTGAAGATCATCAGCCCGGATTCAACTTGGATCACGCACATCAAAGAATTACTTGCTGATTGTCCATATGCTAAACCTGAAGCAATGGGTTTTCCGCCGGGATGGGGACAATTGCCATTGTGGAAAGATAATGCATGAACCGGTCGGCGCCCATAGAAGTCTTAGAATTAATCGAGCGCTTCGATCAACACGTCGATGATTATCGTGCGGGTAAATACAACGAAACTCAGCTTCGGCGAGATTTTCTCGATCCTTTTTTCGGTTTCCTTGGTTGGGATGTGGACAACTCCCAGGGTTTGGCTGAAACCTACCGTGACGTAATCCATGAAGATGCTATTAAGGTAGGTAGCTACACCAAGGCACCGGACTATAGTTTTCGTATCGGTGGCACGCGCAAGTTCTTTGTTGAAGCCAAGAAACCATCGATTGATATCAAGGGGGAACCGGGTCCGGCCTTCCAGCTTCGACGTTACGCCTGGTCAGCGAAATTGCCGTTGTCCATTCTCACCGATTTCGAAGAACTAGCAATCTATGATTGCCGCATCCGTCCGGTAAAAACTGATAAAGCATCCACGGCGCGTATCCATTACTGGACATATAAGGATTATCCAGAGAAATGGGACGAGATTGCCTCTATTTTTTCCAAGGATGCGGTACTCAAGGGATCATTCGACCGCTATGCAGCTACCGCCAAAGGAAAGAAAGGCACAGCCGAGGTGGATTCTGCGTTTCTTGATGAGATCGAGTCATGGCGTAAACTACTTGCCAAAAATATCGCACTACGCAACGCAGAGTTGACCCAGCGCGCACTCAATTACGCGGTTCAGCAGACTATAGACCGGATTATCTTTTTGCGAATCTGTGAAGACCGCGGCATTGAGAACTACGGTCAGCTTCAGGCGTTGCAAAATGGTACGAATATTTATGCGCGCCTGAAAGAAATTTATCACAGGGCTGACGAGCGCTACAATTCGGGGCTGTTTCATTTCTACACGGAACCAGATCGGGCAGAAACTCCTGATTTGATTACTCTCAACCTCGAGATTGATGATAAAGCTCTTAAGGAGGTTTTTCAGAATCTCTATTACCCCGACAGTCCTTACGAGTTCTCGGTGCTCGGGGTCGATATTCTTGGCAGTGTTTACGAGCGATTCCTCGGCAAAGTTATCCACCTCACTGCTGGTCATCACGCCAAAATCGAAGAAAAACCCGAAGTCAAAAAGGCGGGCGGTGTGTATTACACACCTACTTACATTGTGGATTACATCGTGCAGCATACAGTTGGCAAACTTGTTGAGGGGAAAACTCCGAAACAAGTCGAAAAACTGCATATCCTTGATCCTGCCTGTGGTTCCGGATCATTCCTGATTGGAGCCTATCAGTATCTGCTCGATTGGCATCTTAAGTGGTACATCGAGGACAGTGCTGATAAACATGCAAAAGGTAAAAATCCAAAGCTATATCATGCTGGGAGCATGGTATGGCGGTTAACTATAACTGAGCGTAAACGCATCCTTACCAATAATATTTATGGCGTTGATATCGATTCGCAAGCAGTCGAGGTCACTAAGCTATCTTTGTTGCTCAAGTTATTAGAAGGGAAACACCAGCTTGTGCTCTATAACCAGCGTTTATTGCCAGATCTTGGGAATAACATCAAGTGTGGCAATTCACTCATTGGCACAGATTTCTACGAAACCAGTCAGCTTGATTTTCTTGATGACGAAAACCATATGCACATCAACGCTTTCGGCTGGGAGAAGGAATTCCCGGAGATTATGCAGGCGGGTGGGTTCGATGCCGTGATTGGCAATCCACCTTGGGGAGCGAGCTTTATGGAACAAGAGCTGGAATATTTCCGTAGTTGTTATTCACGAGTTATTGAGCGCATGATCGATTCCTATATTTACTTCATCGATCGTGCCATTCAAATTGCAAAAAAAGAGGGTTCTATTGGATTTATTGTTCCTAGCACAATTCTTAATCAAGTCGATGCGCGTTCTGTTCGGGAATTGCTCCTTAACCGCGGTCTTACTGCTGTGATTAGCCTTGGGCAAGGAATTTTCGGAGTTGAGGTTCTAAACACATCGACGATTCTTATCAGTAGCAAACTGAATCAAGATACGTTTTTTCTAGATAATTTATCAAGTTTACCAATTACAGAACGCCAACGGTTATTAAATAAAACTAAAGTTGCATCATGGAAAGTTTGGAAGGAACAAGTCGAGTCAGATCCACATAAAACTTTCTTTACTGGGCAGCTTGATCAAACAGCACTGCTTAGTCGTTTAAGACAACAACATTCTTCATTACAAAAAATGATTTCTGGTTCAATTCAGAGAGGGGTAAGCCCCGACGTTGTTGCTGCCCACGTAGTTTCTAAGGAGAATGCAAAATCGTTGAATCTCGAAAATGAATTGCTTCGACCCAGTGTGAGTGGTTCGCAAATTAAACGATATCGTAACTGGCAGGATGATCAATTAATTATTTATACGTCAAGAGATACTGCGATAAAGAACTATCCAAAAACATTCAAATTTCTCGAGCAATTTAAAAGTGAAAATACATGCAAGGAGGCCAAGGAAGGCAAACATCCTTGGTGGGGTTTGCATCGACCACGCGATCCACAGATATTTACTTCACCTAAATTTATTGGCCTGACTACATCGAAAACAATTGTACTTATTTATGACATAGATACCTCAGTTTATGTAACCGATGCCATGTACGTTTTTAAAACCATCCCAGAAATTGATCCTTGGGTATTCATGGGGATAATGCAGTCAAAAGTATTCTTATTCCTATACAGAGTTTCAAATCAAGGTGAATCGCGTGTTATTCCCCAAGTAAAAGCGTCAAAGCTTGATACTTTGCCATTTCCTATCTGTAATAAGTTGTCTCCAGCACTGAAGCTAATTCAGAGTCTTTCTAAAAGAATGTATGACCTACACAATACACTGGATCAAGCTATAACTCCGCATGAAAAAGACAACTTGAAACGCCAAATTGAGGCTACTGACATCCAAATCGACAAGGTAGTGTACGAACTTTATGGCCTGACTGAAGATGAAATAAAGATAGTAGAAAGCACGAATTAACCAGCATATTTATTGCCTGTTATTCGGTAACCGAAAAAATTTACTTTAAGCTCGATTATTTGTCGCTAAAACATGTAACCGATTACTACCATGACCGAGAACCTCCTTTCTATTCCCACAAACGCCGGACGGGCCATTATTGAGATGGGAACTGTCATTGCTTGCCCATTACTCGGAACCGACCGGTTCGTACAATTCTGTAACGATCTTGGTCTGTCAATCAATCGCGAGCGCTTGTTGCGGCTCGAACGCCTGAAATTGTTTGCCCCTGTGTTCAGGGTCTTGACCCCTGTGGAAGATGTTCCATCATTTTCGATTCCTCTCCGTGAAGGGATTAACTGGTTCGAAAAAGGATGGGCTTGGGATACAACAGGCGTGGAGTCGACCTATCAGGTTCCAGATCAACAAGATCAGACACAGGAAGGTTATTACTCGATCTTCCAGCTTGATTATCTTCAGATAGTACTTGCCAGTTTGACCTTCAATGTTCAAATGGACAACTATCTAGACCGTACTTCTACGGAGGACATCAATTGGAACAAGAACGGTAAACGCTGGCTACAATTATTCTTGAAACATGCGGAAAGCCTTCGAACGCATGAGTACCGGCGCAGTAAAGGTCTACTGTGTCAGTTTATATCCAACAGATACTATCCGCAGACGCAGGGTGATAAGAGGACGATACAAGTCCCATTTAGCTCACCACATTACTCGGATCAGTGGATTAGCGTGTATGCGAGTGACTGGGACTGGTACAAGGTTGCTCAAGATTGGGACCCATGTGTAATAGAGCGCCTATTCCAACTAACACCAGAAAAGCTTCGTCACGCATACGAAGGAATGGCCATTACTCAGGCACACTACGATCCGTTAGAGAGATGGTATCAACTCACGCAGTTTGTCTCAGTACATGAGAGGAAGAATTTGAAGAAGGATGCCCTACTAGCCGAAACGTTACGTTCAGGAGCATACATGCTGCGTCTGCTTTACAAGGATCTGTATAAGGAGGAATTGCCGCATTTGAACGAGGTGGCTGGCACTATCATCACACATTTTCCAGAACTAGAAGTCCGAAAGGACACACGTCGTTACCTCGAATTTGTTGTCAACCGTTTTGGTCTCAATCCTCAACCGAAGGTTACTCTTATTGTAGAGGGTGCAAGCGAGGAGATCGCGATCAAGAAAATTTTCGAGGAATATTTCGGTACACATCACGGAAAGTACTGGGTTGAAATTATTGTGCTAGGCGGAGTTGATGCCGCTACAGGAACGAAAGAGGATCGGTTTCGGGCGATCATCCGCCTGATCGATTACTTGCACTATCATCAGACAATCACGTTTCTTATTCTGGATAACGAGAGGTATGCAAAAAGGCTTAAGGAGAAAGCGAAGAGAGCGAGATCGATCCACCATAACTGGCGTTACGTAACGCGCCCAGAGTACATAAAAATCTGGCGAAGTTCCTTCGAGTTCGAGAATTTCTCATGTGTGGAGATCGCTACTGCATTGAACGAAATGGTCCCGGCTAATATTCGCTTTTCGCGTAAGGAGATTTCTAGCTGCAAGCGTAGTCCGAATCCGGGAGCATGCCTGAAGGATCTTTATTACCGGAAGGCTAGCGAAAATATTAAAAAAACCAAATTGAGCGAAATCTTAGTAAAGCATATGCTATTAGCGACTCAACGCCGAAAGATCGAAGGTCGTCCCATCATAAAAGTGCTGGAGCGCATTGTACGCCTTGCCACACGAAATCCATTTCCCATGAGGCAGGAAGATTGGGAGAGGAATCAAGCGTCGAAGTATCTTGGGAAAATAAGTCAAGCACAAACGCACAGTTGCAAAACGTCACGAGCAGGGCCAGCTCCACGAAGACGCGGAGCGAGACGCGAGACATATCAAAGTAGATAGGCGAGTGTTGAGGGAGCACGCGACAAAAGAGATGGCCCGCGCAGTAATTCAGGAAGATTCCGTCAATAACTGTTCGATAGTTTTTTCTATTTGTTCTGCTTGCGGATCGCCTTCGTGCGTTTCACCATAATGTATGGCACGGACCTGGCCCTGTTTGTCGATGATATAAAACGCGGGCCAGTATTTATTGCGCAAGACAGTCCAGTAGGAAAAGTCATTGTCCACCATGACCGGGTGATGAAGTCCGAACTCCTTCACTTTTGCAGTGATGTTTTCGAATACTTTTTCATGGGCAAATTCGGGCGAATGAACACCGATAACCTGAAGTCCCCTGGGGGCAAGCCGTATTTCCAGTGCCTTCAACCAGGGGAATGACCGGTAACAGTTCCAGCAATCGAAAGTCCAGAAATCCACTAGCAGGACCTTGCCGCGCAGGTCACTCAGCATGAGAGGATTGGAGTTGATCCATTCTTCTTGCGTCGTATGTGTGAATTCCGGAGCAGCAAAGGGTGTATTTAATGTCTCGCCGGCGGCGGGCATCATTACCTTGATTGTGAGGGCTGCCAATGTAATGATAATCAGCAGATTAACAAAAACACGTTTCATATTTCCCCTTTTCACTCCAGTGACAATTTGTTAATAAGACAAGTTAAAATAATATTTTGTTCAAACGCCTGTAATTTTCAGGAACCTCTGAATTCATTGTCATTTCGAGCGAAGCGAGAAATCTATGGATGATAATCCTAAATAAAACAATCCACTGCAGGATTTCTCCCTGCAGTCGAAATGACACAAGCCATTGAATCAGAATATTGTAAAGTGATGACGATCAGAATTTATCAGGGTAAATCACCGGAAATAGCAGGGTCGGCCTATATTGACGAAAGCGCGGTCGTCATTGGAGATGTTACTGTCGGTGAAGACTCATCACTCTGGCCCATGGTCGTGGCGCGAGGGGATGTGAATTCAATCAGCATCGGCAGGCGTACCAATGTTCAGGATGGTTCTATCCTGCATGTAACCCACGATGGGAAATTCAGTCCGGGTGGATGCTCCCTTGTTATCGGCGACGGGGTGACAGTCGGGCACAGGGCGATATTGCATGCTTGCACTGTGGGTGATTTATGTCTGATTGGCATGTCGGCAACTATTATGGATGGCGCAGTGCTGGGTCCGAAACTTATCCTGGGTGCAGCCAGTCTGGTGCCGACCGGCAAAGAACTGGAAGGTGGGTATTTATATATGGGCAGCCCGGTTAAACGGGTGCGCAAGCTGACGGATAAGGAACTGGAATATCTGGAATATTCCGCCAACCATTATGTAAAGATGAAAAATTTACATAAGCAAACCTGAAAACTTTAAGGATTGTTATCAACTATTGAGGTATTTTTTGTTGTCATTCCGGTACCCTCCGGGTATAAATTCCAACCGGAATCTAGTCAATACAATTGGTTACTGGATGCCGGTTGGAATTTATACCCGGAGGGTACCGGCATGACGGCAGGGGGATTTCAAACAGTGGTTTGTTTACATCGTTATCTTCTCGTTTATTCCCGCAATTTCCGTTATCATCCCGCGCCTTGCAGGCAACAGAGTGGAGAATTTAAATGGCTTTGGATGATTCCTGGTTTACCGAGGCGGCCAATGGATATGGCTTGTCACTCAAGGTAAAGAAGAAACTCCACGATGAGCAATCACCCTATCAGCGCATTGAAATTTTCGAGACAGAAACATTTGGCCGGCTCATGACACTGGACGGTCTCGTTATGCTGACCGGCCGGGATAATTTTATTTACCACGAGATGATGACTCATCCGGTGCTTTTTACTCATTCCAATCCCAAAAATGTCGTCATTGTCGGCGGAGGTGACTGTGGTACGTTACGGGAAGTGCTCAAGCACAAAACAGTCAAACAAGTACTCCAGGTGGAACTGGATGAACGGGTGACGCGGGTGGCCGAGCAGTTTTTCCCCGAACTTTGTGAGTCTAATAACGATAAGCGCGCGAAATTCCTGTTTCAGGATGCCATTCAATGGATGGAAGATACAGCTGCAGCCAGTGTTGATGTCATAATTCTTGATACTACTGATCCAGTGGGACAGGCCTCGCGCCTTTTTTCAGTGCCATTTTACAAGGATTGCATGCGGGTCTTGCGTGATGGCGGAATCATGGTGGGACAGAGTGAATCACCGTTATTTAATATGGATATCCTGCGGCATATGCATCAGACCATGGAAGAAGCAGGGTGTGATGATAAACTGACCATCCACTTTCCGCAGTGTACCTATCCCTCAGGATGGTGGTCTGCGACCATGGCCAGGAAAGGCCAGAAGCTGAATGGATTTCGCGAGACTGCTGCCAGGAAAAAGACATTTGCAACGCGCTACTATAATGCAGATATCCATCTGGCATGCCAGACGATGCCGAACTTTGTGAACGAAGCATTGGATGGAAAAGGTGATTGGTGATCAGTGATTGGTGATCAGTGATTGGTGATTCGTGAAGTTTTATATGTTTTACCAGTCACCAGTCACTAATCACGATTCACTAGCATATAATGACTAGAGATGAACACCTATCCCGAAAAGTTTGACGTAATCGTTGTCGGTGGTGGTCACGCGGGCACCGAAGCCGCATTGGCCTCCGCACGCATTGGCGCAAAGACGCTGTTACTGACCCATAGTGTTGAAACACTGGGTGCGATGTCGTGTAACCCTGCCATAGGCGGCATAGGGAAAGGCCACCTGGTCAAGGAGAT
>JACQHV010000049.1 GCA_016198885.1 Gammaproteobacteria bacterium | reverse complement strand
ATCATCCCGCCCTCGCCGGTAACGACGTTTTTGGTTACATAAAAACTGAAACAACCGAAGTCGCCTGTCGTGCCGGTTTTTCTGCCTTTATATTCCGTCTCAATGGCATGCGCGCAATCTTCAATTACCTTCAGGTTATACCTGCTGGCAATATCCATGATGCTATCCATGTCACAAGGTCTGCCGGCAAAATGTACCGGCAGGATCGCGCGTGTTCTTTGGGTAATTGCGGCCTCAATCATATCCGGGTTGATGTTCATGGTGCCGGGATCAACATCTACCGGTACCGGCATGGCACCGCTGTGGATGATGGCATTGATAGTTGCGCAAAAGGTAAGCGGGGTAGTGATAACCTCATCCCCGGGGCCGATCCCGGCGGCAATCATGCAGAGTTGCAATGCGGCAGTACAGGAGTTTACAGCAGCGACTTGCAATGAATCCACGCCTTTATAATCAGCAAAATCAGATTCAAATTGCGCAACCTTCGGGCCCGTACCCAGCCAGCCGGATCGTAACGTATCTATTACTTCCTCGATCTCATCGTCTTCAATTTTAGGCGCTCCAAAGACAAGGAAATTCCTGCGGACAGGTTTTAATTTACTGTTTTTACTCATCAGTGGGGTAAAATCCGATTCTTATTTTCCAGAAGGATTTTGTTGGCTTCAAACAGGGACTCAAAAGTTCCGGCATCAGTCCATCTTCCCTTGCAAATGCTGTATCGAAGCTGGTTCATTTGAATGTAGGCGTTATTTACCGCTGTTATTTCAAGTTCCCCCCGATCAGATGGTTTTATATTTCTTATAACATCGAAAACCTGATTATCAAAAAAATAAAGGCCAACAACGGCAAATGAAGATTTTGGATCCCGCGGTTTTTCCTCTATCTCGAGTATTTGAAATTCATCCAGCGCGGCAACGCCATAACGTTCTGGATCACCGACCTCCTTAAGCAGTACACGCGCCCCCTTTTCCTGTTTTTTATATTCATTAGCGTAGGGACATATACTGTATTCAAAAATATTGTCTCCAAGAACTACACAAATTCTCTCACCGTCCGCAAAATCCTCTGCCATTGCCAATGCATGGGCAATCCCGCCCGCTTTCTCCTGGACTTTATAGCTGAGATTGCAATTGAACTCTTCGCCGCTCCCAAGGCATTGGACTACATCACCCATATGATCAGTGCTTGTGATCGTCAGGATATCTGTGATCCCGGATCCCGTGAGTTGTTTTATGGGATGATACAACATGGGCTCAGTCCCGACAGGCAGGAGATGCTTGTTTGTTGCCTTGGTTAATGGGTATAAACGGGTACCCAGACCGCCAGCGAGTATAATACCTTTCATAATTGTTGCAGACCCAATCTTTTCCCATCGTATTGTTTATATTTTACAGCGTTGCACCAGTCCAGATTTTTCATATACCAAGTAACGGTATTGCGCAGACCCCCGGAAAAATTATATTTTGGTGTCCAACCGATTTCATTCCTGATTTTTTCAGTATCCATTGCATACCTCTGGTCATGTCCCGGCCTGTCCCTGACGAAGGTAACAAGATTTTTGTGCGGTTTATTGGGAGAGTCAGGCATGAGTTCGTCAAGCAGATTACAGATCATGTTAACTACTTCAATATTTGATTTTTCACAGTTACCGCCGACATTATAACTTTCTCCAATCCTGCCGTGTTTCAGAATTTCCAATAACGCACAGGCATGATCTTCAACATATAACCAATCCCTGATGTTCAGGCCGTCTCCGTATACGGGCAATGGTTCTCCATTGATTGCCTTGGTGATCATTAATGGAATAAGTTTGTCCGGATACTGGCAGGGCCCGTAATTATTGGAGCAGTTGCTCAAAGTAACGGGCAGACCGTAAGTATGATGCCAGGCCCTGACAAGATGATCTGCGGAAGCCTTGCTTGCGGAATAGGGAGAGTTCGGCGCATAAGGCGTTGATTCACGAAATGGCCTGTCATTCTTTTCAAGAGATCCAAACACCTCGTCCGTTGAGATATGATGAAACCTGAATGCCTTCTTTCCGTTTTCATCCAGTCGTTTCCAGTAGTTTCTGGAAATTTTCAAAAGATTATAAGTGCCGAAAATATTGGTTTGAATGAATGATTCCGGATCATCGATGGAACGATCAACATGCGATTCCGCAGCGAGATGCAGGACCGCATCGGGTTTGAAATCGTTGAATAAATGATTCAATAGGGCATATTCACAAATATCCGTTTGTGAAAATGAATATCTGGATTGGGGAAAGGTATCAAATTCCCTGATAGTGTGATAACAGCCCTGGAAAATCAGTTTATCAATATTCAATATGCAAATATCAGATTGCTGAAGCAACAATCTGATTAAATTAGATCCAATAAATCCGGCGCCTCCTGTTACGATGACACGCAAACCATTTGCTCCACAAGTTTAAAATCTATTTGATCGGTACTGATTCAATTAATTTTTTTATCTCACTGTATACAGACGGGTTGCCGGTAATTATATCGCCTGATGTTAGATAGTTATTACCATTTATACTGCTGATTATTCCACCTGATTCTTCTATCAGTAGTGCACCGGCTGCAATGTCCCATTGTTCAAGGCCAAATTCCCAAAAGCCGTCAAGGCGTCCGCAGGCAACGTAAGCCAGATCAAGTGCGGCAGACCCGGCACGTCTTATCCCGGCTGCCAGAGGGGAGAGTGCCCTGAAAGTCTCGAGATAATATTCGAATCTTTGCTGTTCCCTGAATGGAAACCCCGTGCCAAGCAATGCCCCTTCCAGATTTTTTTGACGGCTGACCCGCATACGGCGGTCATTGAGATATGCTCCATGTCCACGGCTTGTGGTAAATAATTCCTGTCGCAACGGATCATAGACAACGGCCTGGGTCAATACGCCTTTATGTTGAAGCGCAATGGATACGGCAAATTGGGGGAACCCGTGCAGAAAATTTGTCGTTCCATCCAGAGGGTCAATGATCCATTGATAATCATGATTCCCATGTGTACCACTTTCTTCCGCCATTATTGCATGGTTGGGGTAGGCCTTGCGGATGGACTCAATAATAACGGCCTCAGCCTGTCGATCAACTTCAGTCACAAAGTCATTTCTGCCTTTCACGTTGACAGGTAAATCCTGAATGTTGTCGATATGCCGTATAATGATATTACCCGCTGCCCTTGCGGCGCGTATGGCAATATTGAGCATCGGGTGCATAAGTGACTCCTGATATTACATACAATTATTGTAATGGAACTTGATTGATTTTCCTCTCTTTAATGATCTCTTCTGTGCAGGAAAGATGAAAGGCACTGATAACAATAACCGGTTGCCGGCAGAAAAGATCGTGGACAAAATACGAATTGTCATGGTTGAAACCACGCATCCCGGTAATATCGGGGCCGCGGCCCGTGCGATGAAAACCATGGGGCATAAACGCCTGTATCTGGTCAAGCCGAAGGTATTCCCCTCCGCTGAGGTTACCGCTCGCGCTGCAGGTGCAGATGATATCCTGGCGAATGCGGTCGTGTGTAATTCCCTGCAAGAGGCGGTTAAGGACTGTGTCCTTGTCGTAGCGACCAGTGCCAGACAAAGAAGTATTCCATGGCAGAACCATGGTCCTCGCGAATGTGCGGGCAGGATCATTGATGCCGCAGAATCAGGTCAGGTTGCCCTGGTATTCGGGCGGGAAAGTTCAGGCCTTGATAATGATGAACTGGAATTTTGCAATTCTGTTGTGCAGATACCGACGAATCCGCAATTCAGTTCCCTGAATGTTGCATCGGCAATTCAGATACTCTGTTATGAAATCATGCAGGCGGCTAATGAGACAATTGAAGATGCTTCAAGGGAGGAAAATAAAATACCATTGGCGTCAACTGAACAGATGCGTCTGTTCTATGAACATCTTGAACAATGCATGACAGAAATCGGGTTTTATGATCCGGGAAAACCCCGCCGGCTGATGCGGCGGCTAAAGCGTCTGTTTAATCGGGTACAGCTTGATCAAAATGAAATAAATATATTGCGGGGATTTTTCGTTGCAGCACAAGATGCAGCCAGGAAAAATAAAAAATGAACCTAGAACCTATCTCAAAATTAAAATTATCCTCCCCCTTGAAGGGGGAGGGCTGGGGTGGGGGTGAAAAGTCAACAAGGAATTCAGT
>JACQHV010000048.1 GCA_016198885.1 Gammaproteobacteria bacterium | reverse complement strand
GCCGAAATTAAAAAGGCCTCGCCCAGCAAAGGTGTGATCCGTGAAAACTTTGATGCGGAAGAGATCGCCAGAATTTATGAAAAAGCCGGCGCAACCTGTCTTTCGGTGCTGACGGATATTGATTTTTTTCAGGGTTCGGATGAATTTCTGCAAAGTGCGCGGGATGCCTGCACGCTTCCGGTATTGCGCAAGGATTTCATGATCGATCCCTGGCAAGTCTATGAATCAAGGGTGATTGGGGCTGATTGTATCCTGTTGATTGTGGCTACCCTGTCGGACGCAAAATTACAGGAGCTGTCAGAAATCGCCTCTGAACTGGGTCTTGATGTACTGGTCGAAGTGCATGATCGGGAAGAACTGGAACGCGGACTGATGCTGCGCACCCCCTTGATCGGGATCAATAACCGTGATCTGCATACCTTCGAAACGGATATCAATACCACAATCAGTCTTTTGATCGATGTCTTGTATGATCGCATCGTGGTGACTGAAAGCGGCATACAATCACCGGATGACGTGAAATTGTTACGCAGGCACGGTGTAAATACTTTTCTTGTTGGTGAGGCCTTCATGAGCGCGCCTGATCCGGGTGAAAAACTGAAGACCTTGTTTGAATATTCTTAATAACGGAGTACGCATTAAAATGAAAAAACAGTTTTTCTTTCAACTTTTCCTGACAATTATCACATTAATATTTCAAACTCAGGGATTCGCCCATGGTGAACGGCTGGAGAAACAATGGGAAACGGATGGATTTAGCAATCCGGAGTCCGTGGTTTACGACAAACAGGCGAATGTATTGTATGTCTCCAATGTGAACGGGGCGGCCAATGAGAAAGATGGCAATGGATTTATTTCCAAGGTCTCGCTCGACGGCAAGATACTCGCGAAAGAATGGGTCACTGGCTTGAATGCCCCGAAAGGCCTCGCCATTCACGGCAATAAACTCTATACCGCGGATATTGATACCCTGGTCGAGATTGATATTCCCACAGCGGTCATTACCAAGAGTTATCAGGTCACGGATGCAAAATTCCTGAATGATGTTGCGGCAAGTTCGAGCGGCGAGATATTCGTATCAGACATGATGGCGAACCGGATTCTCTGTCTCAAGGATGGCATGCTTGATATCTGGCTTGAGTCACCCGAACTGGAATCACCGAATGGTTTACTGGTGCAGGGAGACAATATGATCCTCGGTACCTGGGGTGTAATGATAGAGGGCTTCAAGACAGACACGCCAGGTCATCTCAAGACCATTTCGCTCAAGGATAAATCCATTCAGAGTATTGGTGATGGCTCGCCTGTGGGTAATCTCGATGGTGTAGAGGCCGATCTCGATGGCGATTATTACGTCACTGACTGGATGGCCGGAAAATTACTGCATATCGAAAAATCAGGAGAGGCGGGTGAATTACTTGTGCTGGAACAGGGCATGGCTGATCATGAATTTATTCCGGAGATGGATTTAATTATTTTGCCCATGATGAACACCAACAAACTCCTTGCCTACAAGGCACATGAGTATGAGGACGATGAGGCGGAAGAAGAAGATTAAGGAATCAATTTTTTATGGGTGCCTGAATGACTGAATTAAAAGGTCCTTTAGGCCCCATACTTATAGTTAAACTTATGAACATCCCTGCCTACACCATCGTGGATTTTCAGCAGGGCACAAAAGCCTGGCACGAATGGCGCAGTCAGGGAATCGGAGCATCTGATGCCCCAGCGATTATGGGTGAAAACCCGTGGAAAAGCCCCTCGCAGTTGATGCGAGAAAAATGCGGGGGCAGAGGTAATGGCACTAATGCTGCCATGGCTCGTGGCACTGAACTTGAACCAGAAGCACGAAAGAGTTACGAGATCAGATTTGGGGTTTGTGTCGTTCCTGCATGCCTGCAAAGCACTCAACACTCATGGTTGCGTGCAAGCGTTGATGGATTGGCAAAGAACGGGAGTGTCGTGGTTGAGATTAAATGTGGGGAGAGCGTTTACCGCAAGACTTCAACTACCCGCAAAGTCCCGGGTTATTACTTCGGTCAACTGCAGCACATACTCGCAGTAACATCTTTGCCGGCAATTGACTTTTGGTGCTACCTGCCCGCCAGGCCAGAAGTCCATATTCGCGTAGCCCGTGACGACAGTTACATCAAAAGATTACTTGATGCCGAGCACGCGTTCTGGCAAGAGGTGCAGAAGCGCGGCAAGTGATGTTGCCTCATGTACAGCGTTTCAAATACTCTGACTTGACGTACATGCGATCTACATGGATGTAGGAAGGTAGGGCAATGCAGGAGCAATTGCCGAGAAGCATTAACGGCGCGAGTGCAGGACGCACATGCGCGACCCTTGAATTCATTAGGCAAATAAAGGCAGCAGAAATGTGGGTCTTCGGATATGGCTCACTTATGTGGGACAAATGGCATGATGATCTAGAATGCCAGTCAAAAAAGATTGGTATACTTCGAGATTATCGTCGCATTTTTAACAAAGCATCTACGAAAAACTGGGGCACAAAAGATAATCCTGGGCCGACTCTCAACCTGATAAAAGAGAACAAATCATCTTGCAAGGGTGTGCTATTTCAGTTTGCTGATGGCAAAAAAGATCTTGTGCTGAATCGACTTAAAGAACGTGAGCATAGATCCGGGGTCAGGTCTTGATCTTTGCACGTGTAGTACTGTTGAATGGTCTGTGAACAAATATGAGGGAACTGGTTTAATTTCCATCATGACTCAACAGAGTGAGTTTGTTGAATTTGTAATCGAACAACTGGCGCCGTCCGGAGAATTCCGGGCGCGTGCCATGTTCGGTGGATACGGGATTTATCAGGGCGATACCATGTTTGCCATCATTGTGGACGATCAGTTATATTTCAAGGCAGACGGCATTACTTGCAAGGAATTTACGGAACGAGGCCTGAATCCATTTACGTATTCATCACGTGGCAAAACAGTCACCATGCAATATTACGAGGCGCCGCCCGAGGTGTTTGATGAACTGGACGCGATGCAAAGTTGGGTGCAACAGGCTGTGAAAGCAGCCCTACGCACAAAACGAGAGAGGAAATCATCTAAACCGGCAAGCCAAAGAACACGTAATAAATCCCGCGCCCGTTAACTTCAATGCGTCGAAGGCAAACAAAAAAGCCGCCTCGAAGGGCGGCTTTATTTTGACTGACAATTTCAATCAGTCATTTATCATTGGAATCAGCCAATCTTTACGGCATTTTCCACGATACTTTTCACGCTACCAGGATAGGCCTGAAAAATTCCAGCAACTGACTTGGAGCGTACAACAGCATTCTCTACCGTTGTTCTGACAACATCAGTCAGAGAGGCAAAGTGGCTTTTGACACCTTCAATGTCCTTGATCTCGGCAACCTGTTTCAGTGTATCAACACCGGTCTTGGCGGCCTCTTCAATTGCTTCCACCTGTATGTTGACCAGCTTTTCAATGTTGGCCACATTCAAGGCAACCAGTTCCTGTATCGGGGCAACGAACTTCTCGATTTGTATATTCATAGTAATATCTCCTATTAAAGATTCAGGTTAATGTTGCAGTGCAGCATATCTCATTATTTTGTGCGATGCAATAATTATTATATTATTACTTAACTTATTGATAAATATTTGAATTTAACAATATCAGAATGGTTAGTATATACTTACACTCTAGGGAAATTCAGATTTATATTCATGTGTTTGAAAAGACACCTGTGAAATGGCATTGGGCTGATTACCAATGAGTGTGTTATTTATCGATGACCGTATCTGGTCCAGATATTGTTCGAGACAGAAAAAGAACAACTTTCGCTGACTGTAAAGCCGGGTGATACAAAGAAATCCTCAATGACTTATTACCTGATAAAACTGATTATTACCGCCGTTCTTATTGTGGTCATTTCAGAAATCTCCCGGCGGAGTTCGCTGATTGGTGCGATACTGGCTTCCATCCCCCTGGTTTCCGTCCTGGCGATGCTTTGGCTCTACATCGATACCAATGACGCTGGAAAAGTCTCGTCCCTGGCCACTGGTATTTTCTGGCTGGTCATTCCCTCGTTGGCTTTGTTTATTTCATTACCCTTGCTACTGAAGCAAGGTATTAACTTCTATCTAAGCATGGGGATATCAATCGCAACTACAATTATCTGCTATTTCCTGATGATCACCGTGCTCAACCATTATGGAATCAAGTTGTAAAATCAATATGGACAGGCCACTGAAACCGGCTGAGTAAAATATTCTGCCCATACTATACTTAATCAATAGTATAAATATTATTAAAACACCAATATAAACTTGGCCAGAATATTGACATTCCTCTATGGCATTATTGCGTATGCCGTGTTCTTTATAACATTCCTTTATGCAATCGGTTTTGTCGGTAATATTGTTGTTCCAAAATCCATTGACAGTGGTGTGCAAGGTGTTTTTACAAAATCCATTCTGATCAACGTTATTTTGCTCGGCTTATTCGCTATTCAACACAGCGTTATGGCTCGCCAGGCATTTAAACGCAGATGGACAAAGATTATCCCTGAACCCATAGAACGCAGCACTTATGTCCTGCTCTCCAGCCTGTTACTGGCATTTATGTTCTGGTTATGGCAGCCGATGACCGGATTAATTTGGGACGTAGATAATGTTTTTGCTTCGGCAATTTTGACAGGGCTGTTCTGGTTGGGGTGGATAATCGTATTGCTTTCAACATTTATGATTAATCATTTTGATCTGTTTGGTTTGCGCCAGGTTTTTCTTTATTTTAAAAACAAGAAATACACACCGGTTGAATTTAAATCTCCTGCATTATATCGACATGTGCGCCACCCAATCATGTTGGGTTTTATTATCGCTTTCTGGGCAACACCACAAATGACCACAGGTCATCTGCTGTTTGCTGTCGCGACAACTGCCTATATCCTGATCGGCATACAATTAGAAGAACGGGATCTCGTGAAATTTTATGGTGAATCCTATAATCAATACCGGCGACAGGTTTCCATGCTTATTCCCATCATGCGGAAGAAAAGATAATATTTAAAAATTACCGGCGCATGAATTATCATGCGGTAGAGGGCTTATATATTAATGCCAGGATCACTCCAGTGATAATTGTTTCAATCAGACTGCATATGCACCAGAAAATCAAGGGTGCGCCGTGCTCAATTATTATGAAATCAAATTGTAAGTGCTAATGTAACAGGGAAAGCTCAAAGTAGTAACAATTCCCCCACATGCCTTGTAACAGAATCACAGCATCCGGTTTAAATATTCGTTTGATGAAAAACACATTTTCGTCAATAAAACGATTAATGAAATTTATAAAAGGAATTTTCAGTATCTCACTCAGGCTTAATATAAAAATAATAATCGCACTATTTCATTTGTATCGCGAAGGAAGTGACGTTTCAAGATTGCTTGCCGGTGTCCTGGAAGAAACCGTGTGCAATAGCACTAACCGGGATGAGCAAGTATGGATAGAAAAAATAGAACTGTTGAGGAAAAACCTGGAATCATCCAACACAGAAATATTGGTCGAGGATTACGGAGCAGGATCGCAATATCTGGATCTTGCAAGTAAAGAAATGAATCGTAATAAAATCGTAACCAGAACTGTCGGAGAAATATGCAGGAATGCCAGTAAAACCGGTTTCTGGTCATTCCTGTTATTCAAACTGATCAGGAAGTTCGGAGTTTCTGCTTGCCTGGAACTCGGGACCTGTCTGGGTATTTCAACTTCTTATATAGCGGCCGCCCTTAAGCTGAGCGGGGCGGGTAAAATAACCACTCTCGAGGGAGCGGAATCCCTGGCCTCACTGGCCAGTGAAAATTTTCATAAGCTTGATCTTGATAATGTCAAAATTATTGTTGGGCGATTTCAGGATACCTTGAATAAGGTACTTAATGAAAACGGTGATATGGATTTCGTTTTTATAGATGGTCACCACGATGAAAAGGCAACACTGGCTTACTTTGAACAGGTTATCCCTTTTCTTGCAGAAAGGGCGTTGCTTGTGTTGGATGACATTACCTGGTCTGAAGGGATGAACAGGGCCTGGAAGACTATTACAGAAGATAAAAGAATTAAAATTTCTGTCGATTTACGGGACATTGGTATCTGTGTACTTAATTGAACTAAAAAATCTTTAGAGACCAAAGAAAAACAAAAAGATTCTCGCGAGACCTGAGCCACTGATCCTGCGCACGTATTTGAAGATTAGACTGAGTTATGAAGCAGCAGGCCTGTATATCGATGCCAGTATTACGCCGGCAATTATCATTTCGATCAAACCCCCTATACACCAGTACACAACGAGGCCCGCCGGCAAAGGTTGCACGGCATAAAAAACCAGATCAGGTCCGATAAATAGCAGGCCGATCAGGATACCGTAACGCACGCCTTCCATAAGTCCTTTATTCTCATATCCCTTGAGAAAGATATAACAAAACATAATAGTGAAGAATAACTGTCCAAGCATCAGCCATATCAGGTAGGCGGGCATTTCTGTCTTGGATCGCCATAATGATGGTGTGCTTTCATAAAGTCCCGCGAGCAGATATCCATGCAGAATCCACTCATAAATAAAGATAAAAGTAAAAACGGCGATGATGGACGGAATAAATCGTTTCGTATTCATCATTTCCTCCTGTCGAGTTCGTCAGCAACTTTCTGTTTGCCATAGGTCTTGAATTTCTCCTTGTTCACTTTCATTTCGGCATTATCAAGCAATACCGGAGTGCCAATCTGCTTGCTGATCCAGTATTGCATGGCAAGATTCTCGACTTCCTCGGCAAGCCGGTATGCTGACTTTATATCTTCACCCAATGCAATCATGCCATGATTGGCAAGCAGACATGCCCTGCGATCTTTAAGCGCTGCCAGTGCGCTCCTTGAAAGCTCTTCCGTGCCAAAGGTGGCATATTTTGCACAACGGACAGAATCGCCTCCAACAAGCGCAACCATATAATGAAATGCAGGAATATCCTGACGTGTGCAGGAAATACCTGTTGCATAGGGAGAATGAACATGCACTATCGCGTTGATTGCCTTCCGGGAAACATAAATCGCCTTGTGGAAAGGCCATTCAGTCGAGGGCTTTAGTTTACCGGAAACAACTTTGCCATTTAAATTCATCTCAATAATATCATCCGGTGTCATATCTTCATAAGGAACACCAGTGGGCGTGATCAGAAATCCCTCCCTGGCGCGCGCGCTCAGATTGCCGGACGTGCCTACACTCATCCCGGTTTCATTAAATAACCGGGCTGTAGTAATTATCTCGTTACGAATTTTGTTAACGGTCATTCGTTTTACATTCAAAATCAAGGGATCCAGACCCTGCTATACTTCCGGCCTGATATACAGGCCACATCACCCTCACCTGTGCCGCGCGATGTACCTGATCTTCCTCTTCTCTTGGGAGAGGGTTTCAGGGCCATTCAAACGTTGAACCGGAATAAAATAACATCGCCATCATTGACGATATAGTCCTTGCCCTCAAGACGCCATTTTCCAGCATCCTTCGCCCCCTGCTCCCCTTTGCAGGAAATGTAATCTTCAAACGCTGTCACTTCAGCGCGGATAAAACCACGTTCAAAATCCGTATGGATTGTACCCGCAGCCCTGGATGCAGTATCTCCCTTTCTAATCGTCCATGCACGCAGCAGTTTGGATTCCGTTGTGAAAAAAGTGTGTAATCCAAGCAAATTATACCCGGCGCGTATAATACGGTTTAGCCCCGGTTCATTAAGACCAAGTTCTTTAAGGAATTCCGCCTTATTATCATCGTCCAGCTCGGCAATCTCGGATTCTATGGCGGCGCATACAGGGATTACTTCAGATTTTTCCCTTGCCGCAAGTTCCTCCAGTTTTTGCACCCAGGGGTTATTATTAATCCTGCCTTCCTCGACATTGGCGATATAAAGCGTTGGTTTTAGTGTTAAGAGATGTAATGGTCTGATATGTTCATGTTCCTGCTCACTCAGCGCCATTGATCGCACGGGTTGTCCTGTATTGAGATGAGCCATGATGCGCTCGAGCAGATTTAGTTGCTGTCTGGCATCTTTGTCACCGCTTTTCGCTATCTTCGCAGTCTTTTGCCGGGCGCGTTCAATAGTCTCCTGATCCGCCAGACACAACTCGGTATTAATGACTTCAATATCTTCGAGCGGATCTATCTTGCCTGCGACATGAACGATGTTGTCATTGTCAAAGCAACGCACAACCTCGGCAATCACCTGTGTCTCGCGGATATGCGCAAGAAATTTATTGCCAAGGCCCTCTCCCCTGGATGCGCCTTCGACCAGACCGGCAATATCGACAAACTCCATATGTGTCGGGATAACTTTGGCAGGCTTGACGATATCGGCAAGCTGCTGCAGGCGGGAATCAGGCATGGGTACAACGCCCACATTGGGATCAATAGTACAGAACGGATAATTCTCGGCAGGGATACCGGAATTCGTCAGCGCATTAAATAATGTGGATTTACCGACATTCGGCAAACCGACGATTCCGCATTTGAAACCCATAGACTTCAGCTACTGGTTCAAAGCCACTAGCAACAAGGGATTTAAAAAATTATTCATTAATATTCTTGTCGCCAGTAGCTTGTGGCTTATTGCTTCGATGAAGTTTATTCATCGCCTTCTGGAACTCACCGCCGAGTATTTGCGGGATGATGTCCATGCTCCTGTTGATCGCTTCCATGATCAGGGCATGGTCATCCCCGTTCGGGCTGCTCAGTACATGTGGAGTTACATATTCGCGGCTACCCGGATGACTGATGCCGATACGCAGCCGTTTAAAGTCACTGCTCCCCATTTGTTCGATGATGTCTCGCAATCCGTTATGTCCGCCGTGACCACCCCCCTGTTTCAGCCGTACAATCCCTGCATCCAGATCGATTTCATCATGTACAACCAGGATTTCTTTAACAGGTATCTTGTAGAAATTTGCAATCGCAGAAACTGCATATCCGCTTCTGTTCATAAATGTCATTGGTTTGCCCAATAAGCAATCATATTCAGGTGTGTCTATTCGGCAGACCTCTGACTGGAATTTCGCTTCAGTCCGGAATTTAAGAGAAAATCTTGCGGCAAGAACATCAACAAACCAGAACCCGGCATTGTGCCGGGTCCCGGAATATTCAGAACCCGGGTTACCCAGGCCCACGATCAGTTTAATTGCAGGGGGCACGATGTGCCTGTTGGTTTTTACTTATCTTTATCAGATTTATCTTTACCGGAAGATTTATCTTTACCAGAAGTTTTATCTTTATCGGAAGATTCTTCGCCTTCTTCTACAGCTTCCTCAGTAACTGCAGGTACGACACCTTCTTCCACAAGACCTTCAGCAGCAACCACCTCTTCTTCCTCGACGACAATCTTTGGTATGTGTACTGATACGACTGATTGGAAAGGATCACCCCCGTGCACAAGGACATAGGATTCCACACCCTGGGGCAGTTTCAGATCACCCAAATGAATAGTCTGATTTAGAACGACTTCGGCCATGTCAACTTCAATGTATTCGGGCAGGTCCTTGGGTAAACATGAAACTTCAATTTCCGTCATGATATGACTGATAACACCGCCTCCCGTCTTGACACCGATACACTTGCCCTCATTAATGAAGTGCAATGGTATACGCATGGTCAGTTTTTCAGTTTCGCTGACGCGTTGCAGATCAATATGCAATATGCGCGGCTTAAAAGGATGACGTTGCAAATCCTTAAGCACCACTTTTTGTTTTTCCTTGCCAAGTTTCAGGGTAAGGATATGGGAATAAAAAGCCTCTTGTTCAAGATGATGGGTCACATCGTCGTGATCCAAGGTTATTGAGACAGCTTCTTTGTCCACACCGTAGAGTATGCCAGGCACTTTGCCGGTCCGACGCAGGCGGCGGCTCGCACCTTTACCCACATCTTCCCGTGGCTCGGCTGTCAATTCAAATTCTTTCATACTACAGCTCCTATATCAGGGTTAAACATTTCAGTATTGCACTCGCGACCAAATGCAATCCCATTTTATCAGGCAAAAGTAAATTGCCCATGTCCGGGAAAAGACATGATATCTTTCCCCGACATTCATTCCTCTCTTTGCTAGTCAACAAACATCGAACTTAATGATTCGCCTTCACAGATACGACGCATGCTCTCGGCCAGCATGGTGGCGACGCTTAACTGTCTTATGCGATCACATGTTGCTGCTTCAGATCGTAACGGTATGGTGTCGGTGACCACCAGCTCATCAAGTTGGGATGATTCAATATTCTTTACCGCGTTGCCAGACAGTACCGGGTG
>JACQHV010000036.1 GCA_016198885.1 Gammaproteobacteria bacterium | reverse complement strand
TCCGGGGCGATCCTCCAGGACATGGATGACAAAGTCTTCGAACAGGCGACCAATGTTGCCTGTCTGCCTGGTATCGTGAGCGCTGTCTATGCCATGCCCGATGCCCATTGGGGTTATGGTTTTCCAATCGGCGGCGTTGCCGCTTTTGATCCGGAACAGGGTGGTGTGGTGTCTGCCGGCGGAGTGGGCTTTGACATCTCCTGTGGCGTGCGTACGCTGACCACAGGCTTGACGCGCGCTGATATCGAACCGGTTAAGGTAAAACTTGCCGACGCACTTTACACAAATATTCCTGTCGGCGTCGGCAGTACCGGCAAATTGCATCTTGATGAATCCGAAATGGACGAAATGTTAAGCGGTGGCGCCGGGTGGGCGGTGGCGTGTGGCTATGGTACAGAAGCGGATCTGGAACACATCGAAGAATATGGACGAATGCCCGGTTCATGTCCGGCCGGGGTTTCACAGCAAGCCAAACAGCGCCAGCGCGATGAAATGGGTACGCTGGGCTCTGGCAATCACTATCTTGAAGTGCAGGAGGTCGTCGAGATATATGATAATGAAACTGCGCTGGCCTTCGGCATTGCCACAGGCGATGTTGTCGTCAGTATCCATTGTGGTTCGCGCGGGCTTGGTCATCAGATCGGCACGGATTTCCTGAAGCGCATGGTCATCGAGGCAAAACAGCATGGTATCCAACTGCCGGATCGTGAACTGGCCTGCGCACCGATCGCATCCGCACTGGGTGAAAGTTATCTGGGGGCAATGCGCGCTGCCATGAACTGTGCGATGGCAAACCGCCAGATCATCACACATCTGACGCGCGCAGTCTTTGCAGATTTATTTCCGAAGATACAACTCAATATCATCTACGATGTTTCGCACAATACCTGCAAACAGGAAGAGCACGAGATCCAGGGACGAAGGCAGCAGGTTTATGTGCACCGCAAGGGCGCTACCCGCGCCTTCGGTCCCGGGCATCCGGATCTGCCGGAAGTGTTTCAGGCGGTTGGACAGCCGGTACTGATTGGCGGTTCGATGGGTACCGCCTCGCATATCCTGGCAGGTAATGCCGGCGGCGATACCCTCGCGTTTTACTCAGCCTGTCACGGTGCTGGCCGCCGCATGAGCCGCCGACAGGCCACCAAAACCTGGCACGGGCGTAAAGTGATCGATGAACTTGCGGAGGCAGGAATCATTGTGCGCAGTCCTTCCGCGCGTGGTGTCGCCGAGGAGGCGCCGGGCGCCTACAAGGATGTGGACGCTGTAGTCCGGGCCACCAGTGACGCAGGTCTTGCACGAAGGGTTGCCAGGCTCAAACCTCTGGTATGCATCAAAGGTTGAACTGCGGGTCGTGCCGACCACGAAAATCACCGGGGATGATATCCACATGAAACTTCCAGTAATGCAGATTCGTTTCCTGTGTGAAGTACCGGCCGGAAAGAAATTCGGACTCGTCATACATATATTTAGCATGATCTTAGTCGCAGAAAACCGGTCTGACCCTGATTACGGGTTCTTTTAATCAAGATCTTCATCGAGCCGATCACTGAAGGTGCGCAATATTTGTAAACGCGCAAATTTCTTATCATTACCGGCGACCAGAGTCCACGGCGCGTAGTGTGTGCTGGTATGCGCTACCATATCGTTGATTACAGCTTCATAAGCCGCCCACTTCTCGCGGTTGCGCCAGTCTTCTTCAGTGATCTTGTGCTGTTTCCAGACAAGTTTTTCACGTTCCTTGAACCGTCTCAATTGCTCGTCCGGACTGATGTGGATCCAGAACTTGAGCAGTGTCACGCCGTGCTCGCATAATTGTGCCTCGAATTCGTTGATTTCCCGGTAGGCGCGGGTCCATTCCGTTTCAGTCGCAAATTTTTCGACACGCTCGACCAATACACGGCCATACCAGGAGCGGTCATAGATAGTGATATAACCCGCGCGCGGGATGTGGCGCCAGAAACGCCACAGATAATGCTGACTTAGTTCTTCATCTGTGGGGGCTGCAATGGAGATCACACGGTACAGCCGCCCGTCCAGACCCGCCGTCACGCGTCTTATCGCCCCACCCTTGCCGGAAGCGTCCCACCCTTCAAATACCGCCACGGTATTGTGACGCTGGAGATACGCTTGCCATGCCTGCTTATAAAGTTTCCTTTGCAGCCTGAGTATACCGGTTCGATATTCCCGATCCGTAACAGACTGTTTAAGGTCGACACGGTCAAGTACCGTAACTGTACTCCCGTCGGGGTTCGTCGACTGTAATGCAGGTTGCACGGTTACGTTCACCGTGCGATCAATATGTGCCAAACGGCTCTTGAATGCAGCAAGCAGGATACGGCCTGTTTCAAGATCGCGATAGCGCCCGTCAGAAGCCTCGACAACATGCCACGGAGAAAAACCTGTATCCGACGCGCGTAATACTCGTTCCGATACAGCAAGGAATTCATCGAATCTTTTGAAAAACTTCTTGAAGAATGGAGTGCCGGATTCATGTCTTTGTTTCTCTTTTTTGTCGGCCTTGATGCGTTTTTTGAGGACTCTCCTCGGCAGGTGGTACCAATATTTAACGATAAGCACACCATCGTCAGTGAGCAGCCGTTCAAAATCCACGATACGGTTGAATTCGCGCTCAAAGCGGCGGTTTCCGATCTTGTGAAACACCCGGTTGATAATAGGTTGCGAGTACCAGGAACCGAATAAAATGGATATTTTTCCGCGTGCGGGCATTACCCGCCAAAACCGCCAGTAACGAGGACGTTCCCGTTCCTCCTCGGCCTCGTCCAGGAATGCATATGTCTGTATGCCCCGTATATCGAGCCATTTGCACAGGCGGTTCAGTACTTCACCCTTCCCGGCGCCTTCAACACCGGAAAGTATGATCACCACCGGTATCTGTGCTTCCCGCAACGCCTGCTGGGCGTTTAATAACTCTGTTTGAAGTTTCAGTTCCTCTTTGACGAAATATTCCTTTGTAACAGTGCGTCCAACTTCTGCGCTTTCAAACACGGGTTCATCTCCCCATAATTGGACTGACGACAGGCGTTATTATGTGCAAGTTTTGCATGGATCAAAAACTCTATCTATCCATAGCCCGATTCCGGCCTTTGATTTTATTTATATAATTAATCAATATAAAACATATCAAAAATATATTGATTACAAGTTGATCCAGATCAATTCAATCCGTCCTGCAATTGACTAGCATTTTCAATATATGAACCATACATGAGAAATTCATGCAGGAGATTATTAATGAATCTGCTTACCATTGTAATTCTAACAGCATTATTAATGACAGCAATCATACTCATTACCGGTATTGGTTCCATGGCTCGTGGTGGCGAGTTTGATGAAAAGCATGGCACACAATTGATGTTTGCGCGGGTTGGAATGCAAGGCGTTACGTTATTATTATTGTTGATTGCGCTGTATCTGACCAACACATAATGCCTTGATATATGTTTTTTGTCCTGTCATCGCAAAGGACAAAAATGTCTATCCACTAACAGAATAAGATATTTTTTTCTGATATAGAAAATCGTTTCTTTCTATATCTTGCTAATGAACAGCTTTTCCAGCTCCACCAGTATAAATACAGAGAACGCGACCGGGATGATATGAAGCCACGTGTCCCAGGTCAGTGAAACCGTTTCGAATAGCCTCTGCATAGGGGACGCATAGGTGAATAACACCTGGAAAAGTATGACCAACACCGTTGCGATTATTATGAAGCGATTACCGATCATGCCTTTCAGTGAAAGTACTGACATATGTATATAACGCGTGTTGAAGAGATAAAACACCTCAAACATCACCAGTGTGTTCACGGCAATTGTGCGAGCGTATTCAATAGTGGCCCCATTTCCCCTTGCCCAGAGAAAAAGGCCGAATGTTCCCATCACCATAATTAATGACACAAATACAATACGCCAGACAAGGAAACGGGAAAGGATTGGTTCACCGGGTTGCCGTGGCGGTCGCTGCATGACAGTTTCTTCTGAAGGTTCAAATGCGAGTGACAACGACAGGGTTACAGCGGTAATCATGTTAACCCAAAGAATCTGCACCGGCGTGATAGGTAATAGAAGCCCGAGTAATATTGCAATCACCAGTATAAATGCCTCGCCACCGTTAGTCGGAAGAATAAATACAATAGATTTCTTCAGGTTGTCGTAGACGGTCCTTCCTTCTTTCACGGCGCGGGTAATAGACGAAAAGTTGTCATCAGCAAGCACCATTTCCGCTGCTTCCTTTGCGACTTCAGTGCCTTTATGCCCCATCGCGATACCAACATCTGCTCTTTTAAGCGCTGGCGCATCGTTAACACCATCCCCCGTCATCGCAACCACTTGGCCTAATGCCTGCAATATTTTCACCAGACGAATCTTGTGTTCAGGACTGGCGCGGGCAACAATATCAATATTTTTTACATAGTCCTGCAATTCAGCATCATCCATGCGATCGATTTCAACACCCTTGAGCACTGTGGTTCCATCACCGATGCCTAATTGTGCACCAATGGAGCGCGCGGTAGATGCGTGATCGCCTGTTATCATCATTACACGTATTCCCGCCTCCTGGCATTGCCGGACCGATTTGATTGCTTCCTGTCTGGGCGGATCGGTAATGCCAAAAATACCAAACAAAGTCAGGCCACCGCTGACATCTTCAAACGTCAGGTTGTTCTGAACATCCGGTGTTGCTTTGAATGCAATAGCGAGTGGGCGTTGACCATTATTCGCTATCCGCTCGATCTGATCATGCCAGTATTTCGGATTGAGTGGACGTTCTTCTCCACCATGCCATTCATGATTGCATAACTCGAGCACTTTCTCCGGCGCGCCCTTTAAATAAACAAAAGAATGACCTGCATGGTCATGATGCAACGTCGCCATAAACCGATGATCAGACTCAAACGGGATTTCATCGACACGCGGGTATTGCTTTCTTTCAAATTGTGGATCAAGACCCATCTTCATACTGGTTACCACAAGGGCGCCTTCAGTCGGATCACCGTGCAATACCCATTCACCGTCTTTATATTCAAGCAATGCGTCGTTACAGAAAATGGCCGCACGGCCTAGTTCCCTGAGTTCTTCATCTTCTGCTATATCGACTAATTTGCCATCTATCGTAAAAGTACCGTGTGGTGTGTAACCTGCCCCACCCACTTCGATAAAATGGTCCGCTGTTGCGAGACACTTCACCGTCATTTCGTTACATGTCAGTGTACCTGTCTTGTCTGAACAGATGACTGTAACCGAGCCAAGTGTCTCCACGGCTGGCAAGCGCCGGATAATTGCGTTACCACGTGCCATCCGTTGTACGCCGATGGCAAGTGTGATGGTCATGATCGCAGGCAGTCCTTCCGGAATAGCGGCAACAGAAAGCCCAACTGCTGCCATGAACAATTGTGTAACAGAATAGTCACGAAGGAAAAAACCGAACAGAAACGTTGCAACTGCAAGTACAAGAATACTGACAGTTAACCAGTGCGCGAACATGGCCATCTGTCTGAGGAGTGGTGTTGTCAGTGTTTGCACACGATACATCATTTCACTGATATGCCCTATTTCGGTTCCATCCCCTGTTGCTATTACCATGCCTGTGCCTTGTCCGAAAGTGACGAAGGTGCCGGAATAAGCAATGCAATGTCTATCCGCGAGCACAATGGATTCAGCAAGTGGTTGAACTGATTTTTCGACTGGCAGCGATTCACCGGTTAACATGGCTTCGTTAATGTGAAGATTTTTTTGGCGTAAAAGTCGCAAATCGGCAGGTACACGATCTCCGGATTGAAGCAATACAATATCACCGGGTACAAGTTCCTCACTGGCAACAGTGCGTGGATTGCCGTTGCGTACGACGGTGGCCTGTGGTGAAAGCAGATTGCGGATTGCATCCAGTGCATGCTCGGCTTTGCCTTCCTGAATAAAGCCAATTATGGCATTGATGAATACAACTCCGATAATTACACTGGTATCAACCCAGTGGGCAAGCAGGGCAGTCACCAAAGCTGCAACGAGCAGGACATAGATAAGCGTGTTGTGGAATTGCTCAAGAAACCGTGCAATGGGACTTCGCTTCGGAGGAGGGGTCAGTCGATTGAGGCCTGCTTCAGAAAGGCGTATGGCGGCCTCATCATCGCTCAGACCTGATAGTGTAGTTCGCTGTTTTGCGAGAACCTCCTCTGTGGACAATGCGTGCAATGGAGTAGTTGATGTCATAAATCGGTTAGTGGAATAAGCAGTCCATAATAATCAGAATCAATATTCTGATTACTCTAATCTTACCCTGATTAAACAAATTTATAGTCAAGAGATATTTTGTTTTTTCATTGTTTATTGGACATATGGAATACAAGACTGAATGGACTACTCTGATGGTCATAAAACATCCCGATTTAATTAAAAAAACTCTGCCATACTTGACCCGTATCTTGCTGTGATGATCGTATGCCTGTTTCATTTTCAATGTAGGAAAGAAGTTCTATCTTTCCGCATTATCTGAATTATTTAAGATCCATCAGGCCCATTTCAAGCGGCTGAGGCGGACTATCAGTATTGCTGCGAACGGCAAGACGAAACCGATAAGTACCACTGCAATGATAAGCTCCCCAAGCCGGCTATAGTCGGCGGGAATCTCAATGGCTTTATTGGCTGCATTGCGGACTTCACGGGTCACAATGAATACCCCGTTCAGGTATTTTGTACCAAGCTGGGCGAGAGAGAGCGCGAGATTGGTGAATGAGGCCATCACCGCAAAATAGGTGGCCTTGAGATTGGCCGGAGCAGAATTCGCGATCCATGCGAGCATGGGGATCATGGCGATCTGACCGAGCGGCGATTCGAGGGCGGTATTCACTAACACGATAAAGTGTGCATCGACGACACCGCCTGTCATAGCGGCGGTCCATTTGTGCAGACCGAAGTACATGCCGAGGGTGGGCAGCGCCAGGAATGTAGCAGCGATGGTGAGAACACCTACTACGTAGGCGATAGAGCGTTCGGCCATGAAGCG
>JACQHV010000038.1 GCA_016198885.1 Gammaproteobacteria bacterium | reverse complement strand
CGCCCGCGCGCTGATCAATCCCGAAAGTTACGGCAAGCGTTATAACCTCTGCGGCCCGCATGAATATACATTGGAGGAACTGGTCAGATATACGGCGGTATGCGTGGGGATCAGGCGTTTTATCATTCCGTTGAGCGATATACTCTCTCGCCTACAGGCGGCAGTATTTGATTTTGTCCCGGGCAAACCCTTTTCAACTGACAATTACCTGTCCACAAGGGTGGCGAGTGTTTGCGGTCACAGCGACCTGATCACACTGGGGATTACACCCACCGCGCTCGAGGCCGTCGTCCCGCAATATCTTTCAAATCAGTTTCAGCGCGCGCGCTATAATATCTTTCGCAGCGAATCCCGCCGGAATTACTGAACAGGCATTTCTTTTTTAACGCTACCTGTTTCAAACCCCTTGTTTATGCCATGAATCGCAGGCAAGATTTTCACACGCTAATTTCCTGAATACAGATATGAAGACCTATCAAGTTGGTGGCGCTGTTCGTGACAGACTGCTGAACATTCCTGTTAAAGATCGCGACTGGGTGGTAGTTGGCAGCACTCCGGATGAAATGGAATCGCTCGGCTATAAACCCGTGGGCAAAGATTTCCCCGTGTTTCTCCATCCAAAGACACATGAGGAATACGCGCTCGCGCGCACCGAACGCAAAAAGGGAAAGGGCTACAAAGGTTTTACGTTTCATACCTCGCAGGATATTACGCTTGAAGATGATCTTGCACGTCGCGATCTCACCATTAATGCAATTGCAGAAGATGAAAATGGAAACCTGATTGACCCCTTTGGCGGCAGAAATGATCTTGAAGCAGGTATATTACGCCATGTCTCACCTGCCTTCGTGGAAGATCCCTTGCGTGTGCTCCGTGTCGCGCGTTTTGCCGCGCGTTTCGGTTTCACAATCGCTGATGAAACACTGGCGTTGATGAAAGAGATCAGCGCTTCAGGAGAACTGGAAGCATTGGTTGCGGAACGCGTCTGGACAGAGATGGAACGTGCGCTTGCTGAAAAATACCCGGCCCGTTTTATTCTGGTCCTGCGCTCATGCAATGCGCTGAGAGTGTTGCTCCCGGAGATCGATTGCCTGTTCGGCATCCCCCAACCTGTAAAGCATCACCCCGAGATTGATACCGGCATACACACTATCATGGTATTGGGCCAGGCGGCCCGGTTAACAGAAGATCCGCAAATACGGTTTGCAGCGCTTGTACATGATCTGGGCAAGGGTAACACCCCCAGAGAGGAATGGCCCAGTCATCATGAGCATGAGAAACGTGGTGTGGATTTGATCAAATCACTTTGTAAACGTTACCGCATACCGAATGCATTTTGCGATCTGTCCGTACTCGTTGCACTTTACCATGTCGATTGCCACCGTATCAGGGAATTACGCCCGGAAACCCTTCTGAAAAAACTTGAAGCGCTGGATGCCTTCCGGCGGCCGGAACGCTTTGAGCAATTTCTTCTTGCCTGCGAGGCTGATGCCCGCGGCCGGACGGGATTAGAAAATTGCGCCTACCCACAGGCAGATTATTTCCACAAGGCCCTGAACGCGGCAATGCAAATTGATACACAATCCCTGATTGATCAAGGAATGGAAGGAGAAAAAATGGCAAAGGCGATCCATAATAAAAGACTGCTTGCGATCAGAAATATCAACTGATGGACACTTTTCTCTTATATCTCGCTATAGCGACACTCCTTTTCATAATCATCTCCGGTGTTGAACTGGTCACTGGTAATCGTTCCATACAATTTCTGAAGGAAATTTTTCCAATAAACAAATCACCAGCCCCTAAAGTTTCAGTCATTATCCCGGCTCGAAACGAGGAAAGGCACATCGAAGAAGCACTGCAATCCATCCTGAACCAGGATTATGTACCAATGGAAATTATTGTCGTGAATGATCGCTCAACCGATCGCACCGGCGCCATTCTTGACCTTATGCAGACCCGTTATCCCGCGTTACAAATTCATCATATCAAAGAGCTCCCACAGGGCTGGGTGGGGAAAAATCACGCCCTGAATTACGGCGCACAGCATGCCATGGGTGAATTACTCCTGTTCACTGACGCTGATATCGTCATGCACCCCTCCACACTCAGCCGTGCCGTAAATTATCTCAATGAGCAACGCCTTGATCATCTCGCCATTACACCTGACATTATTAATCCCGGACTGTTGATGGAAATATGTGTACATGCATTTTCGCTTTGCTTTGCTTTCTTTGCTATGCCGTGGAGGGTCAGCAATCCCGAGAGCGGCAAGTTTGTCGGCATCGGCGCATTTAATCTGCTGCGCTCGGGAGTGTATCGCGCCACGGGCGGGCACCAGGCGATTGCCATGTGTATGGTTGATGACATGAAGCTGGGCAAGCTGATTAAGAAACACGGATTCAAGCAGGAAATGCTCTTTGGCAGTCAGATGCTTCACGTAGAATGGTACTCATCACTGGGCGGGATGATTTCCGGCCTGACAAAAAATACCTTCGCGGGTGTAGATTACAAAATTACAATCGTAATTTTTTCTCCCCTCCTTCTCCTCCTGATATACGTCTGGCCATGCCTGGGAATATTTCTTACGGATGGAATTACACAGATGCTGAACTTCGCAATAATGCTGTCCATCTTTCTGCTGGGCTGGGATGCAGCACGGTTTGCCAACCTCAGGCAGTGGACCGTGATTGGATTGCCGGTCGGCATCCTGTTTTTCGTTTACATTATCTGGAAATCAACATTAACCACACTCTTAAATAACGGCATTTACTGGCGTGAAACTTATTATCCTTTGGCAGAACTGAAGGCCAATGATGTGTAGAAAAAAT
>JACQHV010000039.1 GCA_016198885.1 Gammaproteobacteria bacterium | reverse complement strand
TACTTTTATTGAATTTAATAACTTAACTTATTATTATATATACATTAATTATCATGATAATTAACTATGACTGAACCTTCGGTAAAAAAAGTCCTGCTTATCGATGATTCAGCGGAATATCGTCAATTACTCCTGACTTTTTTCAAGACAGTATGCCCATCGGCTGAGATTGACGAATATGATCCAACCTGGGGGAAACCGCCTGCCACATTTCCATGGTCACGATATGAATTATTGATACTCGATTATGATCTTGGTTCTGGCGAGAATGGATTGGAATGGCTTCGTAATTATAAAACTTCAAAGGATTTTCCACCAACAATCATGCTGACTGCACAGGATGGAGAAGAACTCGTTGTAAAAGCACAACGTTATGGCGCACAAAATTTCCTGCGCAAAGAAGGCCTGACAAAAGGAATACTTCTTGAAGCAATCACGCATTCTTTGGAAAAGCACAAGGAAGAAACAGAAAAAGCTGATGCGCAAAAAATCCGTGTCCACGTTTTCAACAAGGAAAAATTCTTTGAATCCCTGGAACAGGCCAAAAAGAATGATTCTGTATTCCTGATTGAAATAGATAAATATCAGGCCCTGCGTGAATCACTCGGTATTTTTGCAAGTGATAAATTTGCCAGTTTCATATCAGAATCAACCTCAAAATTTATTACCGATTCAAAATACGATGGTTACATGACACGAATCGGCGACTCAACTATTGCCATGCTTATACAAAATGATGAAGGCAATAGTGAAGATATTGCCAGAAGGCTATGTGAATATTTCAGCAAAATTAATTATCGGAACGAAGGAAAAAAAATCGATTTTTCTGTAAATATCGGTGCCATATGCATAGATACTGAAAAGGTCAATGTTGCAACTGTACTGACCAAGATAGAATCAGCTTGTCGCCTCGCACGAGATAAATCAGGAAACTCATATGTTATAAGCGGTAAAGAAATTATCAATGAAGATAAAATTGAAAAGCAGGTTCTTGATAATATAAATAATGCCATTAAGGAAAACAGAATACAGCCATTATTCCAGATCCTTGTACTTGTTTCGGATTCCGCTTTGAGTGCCAAAACAGAATTTTATCAGACTCGTGCCAATCTTCTGGATGCTGACAATAATATTATCGAGGCCAAGGATTTTATTCCAATATTGGAGAAAACCAATTTATTAAAGGCATTTGATCGGTGGATTATTCGTTTTTGCATATCTGAATTGGCAAAGCTGAATATAAAGAAAGAAGGAGGGGTTGGTTTATTCATTATGTTATCGGAACAGTCTATTAATGACAAAGGCCTTACTGACTGGATTAGCAAACTGATTGAATATGTAAAGATGCCAAAACTAGGTACATCCCTGGTATTTGAAATCGACGCAAAGTGCTTTCAAGATAATCTGCGTGAAGCAAAAATACAGATTAATAAATTGCGGGTTAAATTTGGTGCAAAGATCGGTTTAACGCATATACAGGAAAGTTCAATACTGGAAGATTGTCTGCAACAGGAAAAGTTTGATTATATTCTATTCTCTCCAGAACATATTGATAAAGGAAAAATGAACCAAAAAGGTATCCTGGATATTATCAGTATGGCCAAACAACATAATGCACTGACGGTTGCCAGCAAGATAGAGAGTGGTGAATATCTGGGAATGTCTGCCAGCGCAGGTGTGGATTATGTTGTTGGATATTTCGTACAGCCGCCCATGGAAAATATTGTGGCCGCGGAAATTGTGGAAGTCTGAGACATATATCTATTGTTCTTACAATTATTTTTTCATATCTCCTTCCAATCGCGATACATTACGGTAACCTTTCGGCAAAAGATTGCCACGTCTGCCACGTTCACTTCTATAATGTTCGATATCTTTTGCGCTTAAAATTAATTTCCGCTGGCCAGAGATAACTTTCAGGCTGCAATTGCCTGCGATTGCCGTCATGGCAATTACATACTCTTCCCTGGCTTTTAGTTTGGCGGATGGAATCTTGATAATTTTCAGTCCTTTCCCCCTGCCCAGCACAGGCAGTTCTCTGGCAGGAAAAATCAACAAACGTCCCGATGATGAAATTGCTGCAATCAAGTCAGTATCAATATCGGAAATAGGGGTTGGTGTTAAAGTTTTTGCTGATTTCGGGACTGATACAACTGATTTACCACTTTTATTTTTAGTATATAAATCTTCCAATTTTGCGATAAAACCATAACCGGCGTCTGATCCCAGCAGGTAGTGCTGATCCGGGAAGCCCAGCATTACTCCTTCAAACGTAACACCATCTGGTGGATTAAGCCGGCTTGAAACCGGCTCACCCAGACTTTTCGCGGAAGGTAATACGTGGGCAGGCAAGGAATAGCACCGGCCGCTTGAATCCAGAAATACTGCGTTTTGGTTGCTGCGTCCACGGCTTGCAGATTTAAAACCATCACCCGGGCGATAATTCAACGCTACAGGATCAATATCATGTCCTTTTGCTGAACGTACCAGGCCTCTCTCGGAAAGGACAACAGTAACCGGTTCTGTTGGGATCAGATCTGTTTCATCCAGTGCCCTGGCCTCTTCCCTTTTCTTCAATGGTGAGCGGCGTGTGTCTCCAAAGATTTCGGCATCTGCTTTTAATTCATTCCGGATAAGCGTCTTTAATCTCTGTTTTGAGTCCAGGATCTGTTCAAGTAATTCGCGTTCGTTCTCAAGTTCTTTCAATTCCTCCTTGATGCGTATTTCCTCGAGCATAGCCAGTTTTCGCAGTTTAAGTTCAAGAATGGCCTCGGCTTGTTTATCTGATAATTTGAAACGTTTTATCAGGACGGATTTTGGCTCTTCTTTTCCGCGAATGATTGCAATGATTTCATCGATATTTGAATAAGCAATTATCAGTCCCTGCAAAACATGGATCCGTTCCTGGATGTTTTCGAGCCGATGTTGTAAACGCCGTTTGACAGTTTCTGTCCGGTAGGTCAACCATTCCTTGAGAATGGTTTTCAAATCTTTGACCTGGGGACGTCCATTAAGTCCAATGATGTTCAGGTTGACCCGGTAACTGCTTTCTAGATCAGTAGTGGCAAAGAGATGGGACATCAATTCGTCAAGATTGACTCGATTTGATCGTGGAATCAAAATAAGCCGCGTCGGGTTTTCATGATCGGATTCGTCTCTCAGATCTTCAATCATGGGCAGTTTTCTGGCTTGCATTTGTGCAGCGATTTGTTCCAGCACCTTGCTGCCTGAGCACTGATACGGAAGTGCAGTTATCACAATATTTCCTTCTTCCTTTTCCCATACAGCACGCATTTTTATTGAACCACTTCCTGTCTTATAGATTTCCAGGATTTCTGATCTGGGACTGACGATTTCAGCTGCGGTCGGGAAATCCGGTCCTTTGACATGTTCGCAGAGTTCATCGATCGAACACTTTGGAGATTCGAGCAATCGAATGCAGGCGCTTGTGATTTCTTTCAAATTATGTGGAGGAATATCTGTTGCCATCCCGACTGCAATCCCTGTTGTACCATTCAGCAGAATATTGGGTAATCGCGCGGGAAGTAATTTCGGTTCTTTTAATGTCCCATCAAAATTCGTTATCCAGTCTGTTGTTCCCTGCCCCAGTTCACTCAACAAGTTGTCCGCATAGAATGTAAGTTTTGATTCTGTATAGCGCATGGCGGCAAATGACTTTGGATCGTCCATGGATCCAAAATTACCTTGACCGTCTATAAGTGGATAACGGTAGGTAAACGCCTGCGCCATCAGGACCATGGCTTCATAACAGGCCGTATCACCATGTGGATGAAATTTACCGATAACATCACCCACGGTACGTGCCGATTTTTTGTATTTTGCTGTTGCTTTCAACCCCAGTTCGGACATTGCATAAATGATGCGACGTTGCACAGGTTTGAGGCCATCTCCGATATGTGGTAATGCTCGATCCAGAATGACATACATGGAGTAAGCCAGGTATGCCTTTTCGGTAAATTCATGGAGGGGTTGCCGTTCATTCTTTTCGAATTCAAGATTTAATGTTTCAGCCAATTTTTTATCCTCCGCTAGATACAGAATACAGGACGCTTGTCATCAAAATTTCATATCGCTGTCATTTCTTTGGCAGATTTCCTGCTGATGATATACCTGAAAAAGTAAATCAGGAGATGGCAATGTATACCAACGATGAACGTATTAAACGATTCCTGGCCATATCTGCACTTTATTTCAGACTGACTGAAAAGTCAGCTGCAATGGTAATATCTGACATGGAATTCGAGAAAATTCTTAATGCTCTGCACTATTATGCACCGCAGATGCCAACTGACACCCTTAAAGCAATCAATACATAGCCTGAAATTAAAGTGATGCCATATCACCTTTGGTTTCAAGCCAATCTTTTCGATCTGCCGCCCGCTTTTTAGCCAGTAGCATATCCAGTAATTTATCTGCTTTATTGTTGCCTGGGAGAGTTAGTTGTACCAGCCTGCGTGTGTCCGGCGCCATGGTTGTCTCCCGTAATTGTAAAGGATTCATTTCCCCCAGGCCCTTAAAGCGCTGAACATTAACTTTACCCTGTTTCTTTTCTGCGGCAATCCGATCCAAAACGCCTTCTTTTTCAGCATCATCGAGGGCGTAATACACCTCTGTCCCAATGTCTATCCGATACAGCGGGGGCATGGCTACATAAATATGTCCATTTTCAACAAGTGGACGAAAATGTTTAACGAATAACGCACAAAGTAATGTTGCAATGTGCATTCCATCGGAATCGGCATCAGCAAGGATACAAATCTTTCCATAACGCAGGCCTTTCAGGTCTTTGGATCCGGGATCAACTCCTATTGCTACGCTGATATCGTGGACCTCCCTGGATGATAACACCTCTGCTGAATCCACCTCCCAGGTATTGAGAATCTTGCCCCGCAAAGGCATGACCGCCTGGAATTCCCTGTCCCGTGCCTGTTTTGCTGATCCCCCAGCAGAATCGCCTTCCACCAAAAAAAGTTCGGAAACATTTGGATCCTGAAGAGTGCAATCCACTAATTTTCCCGGCAAGGCTGGACCACCAGTAATTTTTTTTCTTATGATCTGCTTATTGGTTTTGAGGCGTTGTTGTGCGTGTAAGATTGCAAGCCCGGCTATTCTTTCTCCCATTTCGACATGTTGATGCAGCCAATGGCTGAATTCATCGCGAACAACACCCGAAACAAATGCGGTACATTCGCGCGTAGTCAGACGATCCTTGATCTGTCCGGCAAATTGTGGATTATCCAGTTTCACGGACAAGAGGTAACTGCAACATTCGCAGACATCATCGGCAGTAAGCTTGACACCACGGGACAGGAGATTTCTTGCCTCAGAGAACTCCCGAATGGCATCCAGAAGTCCCTGTCTCAGACCATTGACATGTGTTCCCCCCTGCATGGTGGGCACAAGATTGACATAACTTTCAGTGATTAATTCACCTTCTTCCGGACACCAGTGGACAGCCCAATCAACTGCTTCATGATGTCCTTCCATCGTTCCCATAAAAGGTTCAGGTGGCAGGAGTTCCTGTCCTTCAAGCTGTTCTGCCAGATAAGTCTTCAACCCATTTTGATAACACCATTCCGTATTTTCATTGTCCATTTCGTCAACTAATTGTACAACGAGGCCCGGACATAAGACTGCCTTTGCACGCAATACATGTTTCAATCTGGGCACATTGATCTTTGGACTGTCAAAATATTTTGGATCGGGCCAGAATCGGATGGTTGTACCATTATTTCGTTTGCCTACTTCACCGATTATTTCGAGATTTGATTTTTTCTCCCCCCCTGCAAAGGCCATGTTATATTCCTTGCCATCTCGCCTGACCCACACTTCCAGGTGGCTGGACAGTGCATTAACGATCGATACACCTACACCATGCAGACCACCGGAAAATTTATAATTCTTGTTGGAAAATTTACCTCCAGCGTGTAACCGGGTAAGAATTACCTCTACACCGGAAACCTTTTCACCCGGATGTTTATCGACAGGCATGCCTCGACCGTCATCGCTGACGGTCACCGAACTATCCTTATGCAGGATTACTTCTATTTTGCCGGCATAGCCTGCAATGGCTTCATCTACACTATTGTCGACAACTTCATGGATGAGGTGATTGGGACGGGTGGTATCGGTATACATCCCGGGTCGTTTTCGCACCGGTTCAAGGCCTGTCAATACTTCAATATCGGCCGCGTCGTAGTTCTTTACCAAAATTAGCCTACCTCAAACGACTAAACTGGTTAATGAAATAACTGAATGAATGCAGAATGTATCACAAAACAGCACAGAAATTGCAACCTTGCAAAAAACGTAAAAAATTAATTCAGGTCGTTTAATAATGATTGCCTGATATTATCGGGTACTGGATCGACTGTATATTGATAGGCCGAATGATGGATACCCGCTGACAGAGATGCACCCCGCTTCAAGGCAGCGATTGTTTCCGTATTGATATTAAACCGGAGAAAATGGACTGAGGAAGTTTTATCTTCAGTTGTTCGATCCATATCCTCATCTGCGATTGGCATTATCCGATCCAAATCGTCTACTTTTATCCATACACAGGTTTCAATACCGATTAACCGTGACAGTTGCTGCTTTCGTTCATCCGGATCATCAAATTCAATCATGAATGTTGCTTTCCAGTTAGTACCATCCGGTATCAATGGATTATAGGCATCAAGTTCACCCTGAATTTCATCCGGTTCAAAGATACGTTCTACTCTCAACATCTCCTGGACCTGATATTGAATAGTCAACTCATCTTCAAAATACAAAGTGGCATTTGGGCCAATAGGCAATTGCCGGTTTTTTTTATGCACCAGTATCTTGTCACGAAATTCCCTGCGGATTTCAGCATATTTCTCTAGTGTATAAAGATTATTACGAGTTATTTTTTTCATGTTGTTATTTCTTACTAAATTCCGTATGCATGTCGCAACAATGTAAAAGGATTTTCTGTCTTCGATTCGTCATCCAGACTGTTTTCGATTTGATGTCCGGCCATCGGACAATCGCTGATGTAATGATCTATTTCACCCTGTTTGATTTTATTTATTACCGGACGGCAAATCTTCATGGAAATGGCATGAGTTTCACTTTTTACTGCATAAGTGCCATCATGGCCTGAACAACGTTCGATAACTTCAATGGTTGTGCCCGGAACGAGCGACAGGATTTCCTTTGTCTTCAATCCAATATTCTGGACACGCTGGTGGCAGGGGACGTGATAAGCCACCTTGCCAAGGGAATGTTTGAATGTATTGTTTAATTTACCCGCCTTGTACCTCAGCATCAGATATTCGAAGGGATCAAATATGGCCCCCTGGACTTTTTTAACTTCGGGATCTTCCGGGAACAGCAGCGGGATCTCCTGCTTGTACATAAGGACACAGGAAGGAACAGGTGCAACTATATCCCAGCCGTCATCAACAAATTTGATCAATTCAGGGATATTAAAGTCCTTTGCCTGTTCAACTGCCTTCAAATCACCCAGATCGAGTTTGGGCATGCCACAACAGCGTTCCCTTTCAGTCAATCCCACCGGAATGCCATTGTGTTCAAAAACTGCAATTAGATCTTCAACTATCTGTGGGTCGTTTCGATTGCCATAGCAAGTTACAAATATAACCACCTTACCGCGGGTATTACCCGTTGACTCTGCTGTCAGCTCAACCTTGTTTTTTCTTGCAAACCTTTTACGCAGGTTGTTACTGTGATATTCCGGTAATTTGGCATCTGGATGGATCCTGATAGTTTTATCCATAACCTTTCTAAGGAGAGTATTTTTACTTACCGCGTTTACGGTTTGTGCAATTACCGGTATTCCGGCAATTCGCCCTACTGCATCCGTTGAAGCCAATATTTTATCCCTGAGTTTACCCCCGCCTTGTTCATATCGTACGGCTTTGGCCTGCAGCATCAGGTGCGGAAAGTCCACATTCCACTCATGCGGCGGCACATAAGGGCACTTGGTCATATAGCAAAGATCACAGAGATAACAGTGTTCAACGACCTTCCAATAATCTTTTTTGGCTACACCATCGATCTCCATGGTAGTGGATTCATCCACCAGATCGAACAGGGTTGGAAAGGCATGACAGAGACTGACACAGCGGCGGCAACCATGACAGATATTGAAGATACGTTCCATTTCCGTAAACAGGGCGTTTTCATTGTAATACCCGGGATCCTGCCACTTGATAGGATGGCGTATCGGTGCCTCCAGACTACCCTCTTTTCTTTCAGATTTTGTGTCACTCATTGAAAGTTGATTAAAACAGACATTTTAAAAATCAGAACCGGGTAATAACCCGGTTCTTATAACACTCGGATCAGTATATATCAGGCCTACAGCGCATCCAGCGCCTTCTGGAAGCGATTGGCATGAGAACGCTCTGCCTTGGCCAGGGTTTCAAACCAGTCGGCAATTTCTTCAAAACCTTCCTGACGTGCCATTTTTGCCATCCCTGGATACATATCAGTATATTCGTAGGTTTCACCGGCTATCGCAGCCTTGAGGTTATCAGAAGTGGTCCCGATAGGCTTGCCTGTTGCGGGATCACCTACTTCTTCCAGATATTCCAGATGGCCATGGGCATGGCCTGTCTCACCTTCAGCCGTGGATCGGAAAACCGCAGAGACATCGTTATAACCTTCCACGTCCGCCTTCTGGGCAAAATACAGGTATCGTCGATTGGCTTGTGATTCACCTGCAAATGCGTCCTTTAGATTTTTTTCTGTTTTACTGCCTTTAAGTGCCATAGGAATATACCTCCTTGAGTTGTAATATCATGTAAATTTTTAGTGAATTTAGACTTTGTCTAAGTTTAGAGTACACTTTATCGCAGCACAAAATTACTGTCAATCGCCTTGCAAAATCCTGATAAACACTGATGACGTACAGCGTGCTATCTGCTACATGGGCCACATAAAAATCAGGGATTTTGCGGCAAGATTAGTATTCTCAAGGGATGATGCAATACAATAAAAATCATCCTGATAAATCATTTATAAACCTTAACGCAGGATGGAGGGGATGTGCCTAAAAAACGCAATGATATAGATTTTGAGAAGGCACTGGAGGAACTCGAAGCGCTTATTGTAAAAATGGAACAAGGTAATCTGAGTCTGGAGGAATCACTCAGATATTTTGAACGTGGTATTGCATTGACCAAGACATGCCAAAAGGCCCTGTCCGAGGCAGAACAAAAGGTTCAGATTTTGCTTGAAAAAGACGGCAAACAAAAATTGCAAGACTTCGATTCAAGTGATAACAGCGAATAAAGCATGTCGCTATCTGAACGCTTGCAGGTTTATCAGTCCTGTGTAGAAACCGCACTTGACTACTGGTTACCCGCTGCTGATTTACAACCACGGCATCTGCATAAAGCAATGCGTTACGCTGTACTTGGGGATGGCAAACGCATTCGCCCTGTTCTGGTCTATGCCACCGGTGAAACATTTGGTGTAGACCTCGGCACCTTGAACGGTCCGGCCTGTGCCGTGGAGATGATCCATGCCTACTCCCTTATCCATGATGACTTGCCGGCCATGGATAATGATGATCTGAGACGGGGCAGACCAACCTGTCACAAGGCCTTTGATGAAGCAACTGCCATACTGGCCGGTGATGCACTGCAAGCCCTTGCCTTCCACGTTCTGGCACACGCTCCTGAGATTAAAGTCAGTGCGAAACAAAGGTTGGTGATGATTGATATCCTGGCACAAGCCAGCGGATCAAGAGGAATGGCAGGTGGCCAGGCCATAGATCTCGCAGCCGTAGGGCAGCAGTTGAATATTGCAGAATTGGAAAACATGCATATCCATAAAACCGGAGCCCTGATCAGGGCAAGTGTCGAACTCGGGGCACTCTCTGCAAATGATGTCGATCCAGAAGCCTTTGAAAAGGTTTCACATTACGCCAAATGTATAGGCCTTGCCTTCCAGATACAGGATGACATTCTGGATGTAGAGAGCGATACAGAAACATTAGGCAAACCACAAGGTTCTGATATGCAAAGAAATAAACCAACCTATCCAAATTTACTTGGAATGGATGGCGCAAAAGAGGCGGCCCAAAGACTTCATACAGAAGCATTGGATAGCCTAAAGCATTTCGACAGTGTGGCTGACCCACTGCGCTGGATAGCAGATTATATTGTGCAAAGGAGAAAATGAGACAGGATATCAAGGGATAATTTTCACAATAACTATAATAAGTTATGGAGAACAGCCTGTATACCTAGTAAAC
>JACQHV010000042.1 GCA_016198885.1 Gammaproteobacteria bacterium | reverse complement strand
TATATCGCAAGCGCCCAGAAATGCGGCGGCGTCCAGACAAAAATAATCAAAAACAATAATAATGAATTGGGATCAAGACTGCCTGTGACGGCAGTCCAGCCAAGCACAGGTGGCGCCGCTCCCGCTGCACCACCAATAACGATATTCTGTGGCGTGGCGCGTTTAAGATACATTGAATAGATAAAGCCGTAACCGATCAACGAGACTGCCGTCAATACGGCCGTCAGGACATTAACAAGGTAGGTCAGGATAACCATCGACAACGCCCCGAGTATAAATGCAAACAGGATGGCGCCCGGAATACTGACAACCCCCTTTGGCAGGGGCCTGCGCATGGTGCGCGCCATGACGGAATCGATCTTATAATCGACGACATGATTGATTGCGGCAGCAGAAGCAGCCGCCAAACCAATCCCGAGGGTTCCAAATACCAGCGCCGATAACGGGATTATCCCCTCTGTCGACATAAACATCCCGACCACGGCAGTAAAGACGATCAGGGAGACAATCTTGGGTTTGCACAGCGCAAGGTAATCCCGCCAGTGAGATGCAGTTGTTATGGTAGCAGGTAAAGAGTTATTCAACAGATTCTCCGACGTTTGTTTTTGTTGAAAATGAATAGTGTAACAAAGTTACCAAGGATAATAATAATAACGCGGCTGCTCCATTATGTGCCACTGCCGCCGGCAGCGGTAACAGTCTGGTGACATTGGTAATACCCAGTGATATTTGCACCAACAGGACAAGCAGCATAACCATTCCGATCCTGGCAATAATCTTGCTGCTGTTACGCATAGCCTGTATGGCGATCGTGCCGATAATCATCAATGTCACCAACGCGCCAATACGATGACTCATGTGTATAGCAGTACGTGCATCACCCGCCAGTATCCCTCCCTCGTAATCAATTCCGGTCTCCCGCCAGAAGGTGAACCCCTCAACAAAATCCATGGGCGGCCACCAGATTCCCTGGCAGGTCGGAAAATCCGGACAGATCAGTGCTGCATAATTTGCACTGGTCCAACCACCGAGAGAGATCTGAATTGCGATAATGAACAGCCCGGCAACCGTCCAGGGGAAGAATCGCGCTGCGTTTCTATCAACAACCTGGCCTTTGTTTAATTGTCCCAGAAGCACCCAGAACAGCAAAGATAAAATAGCCATGCCGACCAGCAGATGTCCCACGACAATGACGGGCTTCAACAGGAGGGTGACAGTCCACATACCCAGCAGGGCCTGGAAAATCACCAGCAAGACAAGCACAAGCGGTATTAATACAGGCTGATCCGATACTGATCGTTGCTTCCAGGCCATGATGGCCAGACATACAATTAATATACCCAAAGAGCCCGCTGTATACCGGTGGATCATTTCCTTCCATGCCTTATCATGCTCAAGCGGCTGATTCGGATAAAGATGTTCAGAACGGTATGTTTCTTCGGGTACGATCAGTTCACCATAACATCCCGGCCAATCCGGACAGGCCAGACCTGCGCCGGAAAGACGGACATATGCACCCAGCACCACGACGATAAAGGCAAGGACGACAGAAAGCCGTGTAATATTTGTAAACATTTTCGAAGTCATTCAGATAACCAATCAACCTATTCTTGATATTTTTAACAATCGCTTCATGTCTTTAATAATGCCCCCAGGATCAGTATCCGGCGGATAGCACATCATCAGGTAACCCAGTGGGTCAATTAAAAAGATGGCATTATTATTTATTTTGTTCTGTGAAAAAATATATGACTTGAATGCATCATCAATATCATCCTGCGTGAGAACCAACTGGCCGGGGTAATTCTTCAGGATATCTTCAATCGAATTCTGAAGGTTCATGTCCTGTAAAAGGATAACACGCTGGATCCGATGCATTTCCTTTCCCATGGCGAGTCTTATCTGACGCATTCGATAAAGATTTTCCTGACAATTTTTTTCACATTCACCCTGCGTAATCGCAAGCATGGTCCATCTGCCATGTAACCAGATTTGCTCCCCTTGCGCCGAATCAGTCAATTTCACATTTTCCAGCATTTGTGGCGGATCAATTAATATGCCGTGTTGCAGCGTCCCGCTCTTATCACGCATAAAATCTGTATAAAATGCCATGATCCATGAGCCCAGAACGGGAAGAAGAAAGATCAAAAATAGAACAATGGGGATTACCCTGTTCTTCCATCTGCCATGTAATTGCTCTGTCATTTGATCAGGAAATCTTTTTCAATGTGACAAAGAGATAAACAATGACCAGGGTTGCTGCAAGGGCAAACCATTGAAAAGCATAGCCCTGATGCATTTCTTCACCAGAACCCGGCAGAGTCCATTCTCTGAGAAACCCCTGTGCGGATTCCGGTTTCAATCTGATCACATATGGCAATAAATCCCGTTTAATCAGCCCTGTAATTTCCTTGAGATCAATACGCTGCGCACGAAAAATATGATCCGTCATTGATTCGATTATTGGATCACCCAGAAGCAGTCCGCTTGATGGAACATCTGTAATCACACCGGCGATCTCCACCTCTGTGGCAATTGTTTCTATTAACGGCGATATCTTGCGATCATCCCCGGCCGGTAACCAGCCACGATTGACCAGCACCCAGACTTCTTCATTGCTCAATCTGAACGGCGTGAAGATGAAATAACCTGCCTCTCCTTTCACCACTTGATTATCCAGCAGGATGTGTGCCTCATCTGAAAATACGCCTGTCGCCTTCACATTGCGCCACAGCATTGCCGGCTTGTCAGTCCGGATTGGCTGTTCAGGATTTAAATCCATTGTCTCTGATGATTGGTGCAACAGGAATTTCTTATATATCTCCCTTTTTTGTTCTGCCCGATCGAGTTGCCAGATGCCGAGAGATATCAGGATGGCAAACATAATTACTGCCGCCATGCTTGGCCACAATCTTGGTGTGAATTGCCAGTTATTAATACGCATGCTGTTAATACGTGATCAAAACATCATCCTGTCCGTGTAAGAGGTCATAATCAAAGGTATACTCGGATATTATTGATGTTATAACTCATCCAGTATGGTGATAAATGTCCGGCCCTCTCATATTCAAAATGGTGGTAATCCTGTTGCTCGTTATTATCATTGTGGCTTTGTCCTCCGGCATGTTTTTCCTCGTCCGCGACAAGGGGCAGTCGGATCGCACAGTAAAATCCCTGACAGTGCGGATCGTGCTGTCGATAATACTATTTCTGTTATTGATCTTCGGTTTCGCCACGGGATTAATTCAGCCCCATGGGATTATTCCGCCACAAACAGAAAAGGCGCTGCCCTAGCAGCGCCTTTTGTTCTCAAGACACGTCGTTACTACATCCAGTAAACAAAAATAAACAGGCCAAGCCACACGACGTCAACGAAGTGCCAATACCAGGCCACACCCTCAAAGGCAAAATGACGTTGTTCACTGAAATGGCCACTCATCGAACGTAACAAAATTACAGTCAACATGGTCGCTCCCATGGTGACGTGAAAACCGTGAAATCCCGTCAACATGAAAAAGGTTGAGCCGTAGACACCCGAACTCAGTTTCAGACCCAGCTCATGATAGGCATGGATATATTCACTTGCCTGCAGACCAACAAACAAAAAGCCAAGCACAACTGTTGCAAACAGCCACCAACAAAGTCCTGCGCGGTTATTCTTTTTCAATGCCCAGTGCGCAAGGGTTACCGTCCCGCCACTGGAGAGCAGGATCACTGTATTGACAGCCGGCACGCCCCAGGCAGGGATGACTTCTTTAATCTGGGTAAAGGCAGTTTCCATTCCCGGAATGGTGGCATCCGGTGTGGTCATCAGCGGCCAGATGGCCTCAAACACCGGCCAAAGAACTTCATGTGTTACAAAACCATGGCCATCTCCGCCAAGCCAGGGCACGGAATAGATACGCGCGTAGTAAAGCGCGCCAAAAAATGCGGCAAAAAACATGACCTCGGAGAAAATAAACCAGCTCATGCCCCACCGGAAGCTGACGTCCACCTGACTGTTATAACTGCCCCGCAGGCTTTCGCCGATGACATCAGCAAACCAGCCCGCGAACATAAAGATAACTGCCGCAATACCCATTCCCAGGATAAACGTGCCAAACTCGGAACCATTCAACATGACCGCCGCCCCCACAAACGAAACAAACAGGGCGATTGAACCCACTATCGGCCAGCGGCTGGGGTGGGGAATAAAATAAACACTCTGCGAATCAGACATAATTATTCCTCGTCTTAACTGTTTTTGTTTGCATGACTAAATTTTCTCTATTCCGGTTGATGTATTTGTAATGCCTTCTGATCTATCTGCCGTTTTGTTCGAATCAGGCGCCATAAAAAATGTATACGAAAGCGTCATTGTAGAAATCTTGTCTGGCAGCCCGGAATCCACGACAAAGCGTACCAGCATCTCCCGCCGTTCGTGCGGCGCAAGGTTTTGCCTGGTAAAACAGAAACACTCTGTCTTGTTGAAATACAGCGAGGCCTGTGCCGGCGCGACACTCGGAATGGCCTGTCCTGCAGTCGGGTGTTCAGAATTATTTTCAACGACAAAGATGGCGTCTGCTATCTCACCGGGGTGTATCTTCAACTGTCGCAACTGTGCCTTAAATGTCCACGGCAATTCACCGTTGACGTTGGTATCAAATTCCACCGTGACCAGACGATTTGTATCTGCAACGAGTTTATCTGCCTCCTCCTGTGCAATCGTGCCGGTCCTGCCATTTAAACCCGTGATGTCACAAAATACGTTATAAAGCGGTACCAGGGCATAACCAAACCCGAACATGGCTGCTGCCACAATGGCCAGTTTGCCCGCCGTGCGTGTTGTCTTTTGTGCCATCATCAGTGCATATACATCAGAATAAAACCCGCATAAAACGCGAGCGCGACTAATCCCAGAATGATGGCGATACGCCGGTTCTTTGCAGCAAGTTCAGGCGTCATTTTATTGGCCTTTTCGTTCTGGTCCATTCATCGCCCCGCTCAGGAATGCGCTGTCGCATCCGTAACATTTGGCGGAATAGTGAAAGTATGGAAAGGCGGCGGTGAAGGCAGGGTCCATTCCAGACCATGTGCCCCTTCCCAGACCTGATCGGTGGCCCTCGCTCCGCCAAGCACACACCTGATTACAATATAGACAAACAGCAACTGGCTCAGCCCGAAAACAAAACCCCCTACACTCGATACCATATTGAAATCAGCAAACTGGACATTGTAGTCCGGGATGCGCCGTGGCATGCCGGCGAGGCCCAGGAAGTGTTGCGGGAAGAACAGTACATTCACCGAGATCACTGATAACCAGAAATGCCATTTCCCCAGTGTTTCGTCGTACATGTGACCGGTCCATTTGGGCATCCAGAAATATGCTCCGGCCATCAGCGCAAATACTGCGCCTGTGACCAGTACATAATGAAAATGGGCGACGACAAAATAGGTATCGTGATACTGGAAGTCCGCCGGTGTAATACCCAGCATCAGTCCCGAAAATCCACCGATCGAAAACAGGATGACAAAAGACAGGGCAAACAACATCGGTGTTTCAAAGGTCATTGACCCTTTCCACATTGTTGCCACCCAATTGAAGATCTT
>JACQHV010000035.1 GCA_016198885.1 Gammaproteobacteria bacterium | reverse complement strand
ATTTTCCGCGAGAACACGGAAGATATTTATGCCGGCATCGAGTTCGAAAACGGGACAAGAGATAACGAACGCTTCCTGGAACTCTTCAAGGAGGCCTTTCCAAATCATTACCAGAAGATCCGTTTTCCCGGTTCCTCCGGCATCGGCATCAAACCCATCTCCAGGGAAGGCACGGAGCGCCTGGTCCGGGCAGCCATCAATTACGCCGTCGCCAATAAACGCAAGAGCATCACCTTCGTGCACAAGGGTAATATCATGAAATTCACCGAGGGCGCCTTCAGGAACTGGGGGTATAAACTGGCCGAAACAGAATTTGCAAAACAGACCTACACCTGGGACCAATGGGAACGTGCACGCTCTGAAAAGGGGGTCAAAGAGGCCGCCGCAGAACAGGAGAAGGCATTGAAATCCGGCAAGATCCTCATTAAGGATGCGATTGCAGACATCGCCCTGCAACAGGTCCTGACACGCCCCGCTGAATTTGACGTAATCGCCACCATGAATCTTAACGGGGATTATCTCTCAGATGCCCTTGCCGCACAGGTTGGGGGAATAGGGATAGCGCCGGGCGGCAATATCAACTATGACACCGGACATGCTATATTTGAAGCAACGCATGGCACCGCACCCAGGTATGCAAACCAGGACAAGGTTAATCCCGGTTCATTGATCCTGTCCGGTGAAATGATGTTGCGTTACCTGGGCTGGGCCGAGGCGGCAGATAAAATCATCACCGCAATGGACAAGACCATCGGCAACAAGACCGTCACTTACGATTTTGCACGTCTGATGGAGGGTGCAACAGAAATCAAATGCAGTGAATTTGCAGATGCACTGATTGCAAACATGTAAGACTGATAATGCACCATGACTATCAAGCCACATAGAAATCTTATTTCAGAAAGTTCGCAGATTATCTATGACGGCTTTGCGCGTTATAACAATGCCTTTCATAAAATGACGCGACGTGCGCGTACGCGTTTTGAACAACGTGACTGGAAAGGGCATCAGAATGATATCGTTGAACGCGTGGAAGTATATGAAAATTTCGTGAGGCGTGTTGTCATGGCCTTGAGACGGCTGCTTGGCCCGCGCGTGAACGATCATGCGCTCTGGAATGAGATCAGGTCCTATTTTGGCGAGCGGCTGAAAAAAGTCCCGGATGCCGGATTTATCAGGACTTTCTTTAACTCCATCACCCGCCGCATTTTCGGCACGGTCGGCATCGATCCCCAGCTTGAGTTTGTAACCTCAAGTCTTGATGAAGACATGGAATTAATAAAATCCCTGAACCTGCGCCGTTATCCTTATTGGGGTTCCCTGGAGAAAATATTCGAAACCATTCTTGAGGAATTCTCATTCAGGGTCCCCTATACAGATGTTGAAGCCAATGCAAAAAAAATTGCCGATGAGATTGATAAATTCACAAATACCCGGCTTGATCATGACACAGATGAGTACCTGCGGTTCGAATTTATAGACACCTTCTTCTATCAATCCGCCAGGGCCTACATGATAGGAAGAATCATCATGCGCAACGGCATTACACCCATTGTCGTCGCCCTCAAGAACACTGATGATGGTATCGAAGTGGATGCCGTACTGATGTCTGAAGAGGAAGTCAGCATCGTGTTCAGTTATACGCGTTCCTATTATTTTGCCGATCCGAATTCCGTCGTTGGTGCCGTACATTTCATACATTCCATTCTCCCCAGAAAGCCGATTGACGAGCTCTATACGGTGCTGGGCCGGCTGCGTCAGGGAAAGACCGAGAGATACATGACTTTCAACAAACACCTTGAAAAAACAGACGATAAATTCGTGCATACCGAGGGTGACAAGGGGCTGGTCATGCTGGTATTTACCCTGCCTTCCTATGATCTCGTCTTCAAGGTCATCCGCGACAAATTCGGATATCCAAAAACCATCACCCGCCGTAATGTCATCGATAAATACAAGCTGGTGTCCAAACATGACCGCGCCGGCCGGTTGATTGATACCCAGGAATTTCTGAATCTTGAATTTCCGCTGGACCGATTTTCGAAGGGCATGCTCGATGAGTTGCTTGCGGAAGCATCCCAGACAGTAAAGATCGTGGACAGCAAGTTGCTGATTGCACATGTATATATAGAAAGGCGGGTACGCCCGTTAAATCTTTACATCAATGAAGTCGGCCGGAAGGAAGCAGAGCTTGCCATTCTTGATTATGGCCAGGCCCTCAAGGACCTTGCGCAGACAAATATCTTCCCCGGCGATCTGCTGCTGAAGAATTTTGGCGTGACCCGCCATCACCGGATCATCTTTTATGATTATGATGAAGTCTCACTGATTACAGAGTGCAATTTCAGGGACCTGCCGGAACCGGAAGACGACCTGGATGAACTCCGTCCGGATGCCTGGTATTACGTCGGCGAGCATGACATGTTTCCGGAAGAATTTATAAAATTCCTGTCCATGGATAAAGAGTTACGCTCGCTGTTCCTGGAAGTCCACGGCGATCTGTTGTCAGCCGACTACTGGCGTGACATCAAGGCCCGGCACCTGGCAGGTAAGGTTCAAATTGTTGTCCCCTATTTCCGTCCGACCCTGCCGCCAAGACGGCTGCAAACCCAGGAAACGGCCTGATAAATTAACATGGGAAAAAACTATGCATGCAATAAACAATAACGATAAGAATGCTACACTGAGAACAAACCGGGGCAACGTACTTGTTTATACGCTGATCATTCTCCTGCTGGGGGCAATCCTCATGGCGGTTTCCAATCCCAACCAGGAAAGACACTTACAGGTAATTAAAGAACGCCTTGCAGGCCAGAATGCCCTGGCCAGTGTCGTCGCACGCACCGCGCTCGCCGTGAATCCCCCTTCCTACCATTCCGCCCTCGTCCTTTCCTACACCAAATACAATAATAAATTGTCCAGCATCGGACTCTTTAGCTACGTCTGGGTGGACACCAAGGCGTTCAAAAATAAATAACCTTACTTCAAGTGATCGGGTTCAGGATTAAAAACAAGTGAACAAAATTAAATTACTCCGGCCCGGATCTGTTCT
>JACQHV010000033.1 GCA_016198885.1 Gammaproteobacteria bacterium | reverse complement strand
GATTAATGTTTAGCGAGAGTGCATCAGTGCCTGTCACGCTGGTTATTATTAAATTGGTATTTTATATGCGGCGCCGGCGTATTCCCTGACTAGTCGTGGAACCAGATATCCCGGCAGTTTTTCACGTATTTCGCACATAATCTGCCTGGCCCTTGTCTCTGTAACATCAAAATGTGCCGCACCCTGAACGGGGTCCAGCATATGGAGATAGTAAGGGATAATACCGATATTAAACAATGCCTCGCTGAGGTTTATCAGGGCTTCAGCTGAATCATTAACACCCCTGAGCAATACAGACTGGTTGAATAAAGGGACATGCGCATCACGTATCATATCAATGGCTTTGGCAACGGAATTATCCAGCTCATTGGCATGATTGGCGTGGACTACCATAACTGGTTTTAAGCGGGTACCTGTCAGCCATTGCAACATGCTTTTGTTGATTCGAACCGGCAAAACGATGGGTATACGCGTGTGTATGCGCAATCGTCGTAAATGGGAAATTTGAGCGAGTTTATGTACCAGAGCAGAAAGCCGTTGATCAGATAATGTTAAAGGATCGCCACCACTTAATATGATTTCTCTGATGCTCGTATCCTGCCGTAGATAATCGAGCGCTTTTTGCCATTGATTAGGTACAGGATTTGATACTGAATACGGGAAATGTCGTCTAAAACAATAACGGCAATGAATTGCACAGACCCCTGTAGCAATCAGGAGTGCCCGGCCGTGATATTTATGCAAAAGGCCAGGCACTGGTTGTGTCTGTTGTTCGGCAAGAGGGTCGTCACTGAAATCTGGTTGTGCATATTCTTCTTCTGCAACAGGGAGTACCTGAAGCAGTAATGGATCATTTGTATTATTTTTCCTGATACGATCGGCAAATTCTGGTGGTACTCGCATAGGAAAAGTAAGAACTGCTTTTTTTGATAATTGCAACTTGTTTTTGGATAATCCCATTCTTTCCAGTAAAGCGGCCGGATCTCTGATGGTGTGTTGCAATTCTGACTGCCAATTTGCATGCTGCATAATATATTACCTTCAAGGTATCATACGTATTTTATTACAAGAGGATATTGGAAAGAGAGAAATATGGCGATATTCAGCACAAACGAATTTAAACCCGGCCTCAAGGTTATGCTAGATGGTGATCCGTGTGCAGTATTGGAAAATGAATTTGTCAAACCGGGGAAAGGCCAGGCCTTTAACCGGGTTAAATTCAGAAATCTCAAGACAGGACGTGTCATCGAGCGCACATTGAAATCCGGTGACGTCATGGAAGGTGCCGATATCGTTGATCTTGAACTACAGTATTTATATAGCGATGGTGATTTGTGGCATTTTATGGATCAAACCACGTATGAACAATATGCTGCAGATGAAAAGACCATGAGTGAGGCGGCTCAATGGCTGAAAGGGGAAGAGAAATGCACAGTAACCCTGTGGAACGGTACTCCATTAACGGTAGCTGCGCCGGTCTTTGTTATGTTGAAGATCATGGAAACTGATCCTGGAATACGTGGTGATACAGCTACTGGAGGTTCCAAACCTGCAACACTGGAGACAGGTGCCGTTGTTAAAGTACCCTTATTTGTTGAGCTTGGAGAAATCATCAAGATTGATACACGTACTGGCACCTATGTCGGACGAGCCAAATAAAGATTAATAATGCACCGGGATTTGACTTTTTTGATGATTATCAATGATCACTGACTGGCAGCCCAGCGCATCACTTGAGATACTGGGTTTGCGTGCACAAGTGCTGAGCCAGATACGGGAATTTATGGCAAAGCACGTCATACTTGAAGTGGAGACTCCGGTATTAATTCATTCAGCAGTGAGTGATCCAAATATTCAAAGTTTTAGTATCAACTTTCATAAGCCGAATCAACCTGGGGAGGAAAAACTCTATCTGCATACCTCACCTGAATATGCAATGAAACGTTTGCTTGCTGCCGGTTCAGGTCCAATCTACCAGATTATCCATGTCTTTCGTGATTATGAATCCGGAAAACTCCATAATCCGGAATTTACATTACTGGAGTGGTATCGACCTGGTTATGATTATCATAACTTGATGGATGAGGTTGGTGAATTGATCCACAGGCTGGGTTTCAAACAGACAATACGCATGAGTTATGGTGATGTATTTGATGACTTTACCGGAATCGATCCCCATCAAATAAATATGGTTGAGCTGCAGAAAGTGGCAAAAAAGGGCGGTTTGCATACAGCGGCCAATGAAAAATCGGTGTTACTGGATTTTATATTCAGCAACAAAATCGCCCCGAATCTTGGTCATGATCAACCTACATTTATTTATGATTATCCTGCCTGTCAATGTGCATTGGCTAAATTGAATAATAGTGTTCCACCACAGGCAGAGCGTTTTGAGCTGTTTATATCAGGCATCGAGATTGCCAATGGGTTTAATGAATTATGTGATGTGAGTGAGCAAAGGAAGCGTTTTGAGCAGGAAGCACGGTATAACAGCCAGACAGGTAAAACAGATCATATAATTGATCAACGATTATTGGACGCCATGATATCCGGTCTGCCGGAATGCGCAGGAGTGGCGATAGGCATAGATCGTTTGCTCATGGTAATTAAAGGATATGATGACATCAATCTGGTCATTGCCTTTCCTGTTGACAGGGCATGACAGGTAAAATAGAGAGAGCATGGTTTGTTAAGTCCCGCAGAAATCCTTTCTAAAGACGGTCCATTAGCTGCGTATATTGATGATTTTGCAGTTCGTGAACAGCAGCAGGAACTTGCAGAGTCAATTGCGCAGGCGCTGGAAGATCGTGAATCGTTAATATGCGAGGCGGGTACAGGGACTGGTAAGACATTCGCCTATCTTGTACCTGCATTGATATCCGGAAAGAAAATTATCATTTCGACCGGCACCAAACATCTGCAGGATCAATTATACTACAAAGATCTACCAGTTGTGCGCAAAGCACTTGGTCTGCCAGTCATAACCGCTTTGTTAAAAGGGCGGACTAATTATCTATGTATGCTTAGACTGGAACAGTCCGAGAAATACATTGGTAACATTTCAAGTAAAATGCAGACGCAATTAATCATGATCAGGAAATGGGCATTAAAATCAGACATCGGTGATCTTACAGAACTTGCAGATCTATCAGAAGAATCTCAGTTACGAACGCAAATTACTTCTACCACCGAAAACTGTCTTGGGCAGGAATGCCAATTTTATAATGATTGCTTTGTGTTCAAGGCAAGGCGAAGGGCCAATGAAGCAACGTTAATCGTTGTAAACCACCATTTACTGATGTCTGATTTATCACTGCGTGAAACTGGTTTCGGCCAGGTTTTACCAAAGGCCGATGCCATAATCTTTGATGAAGCTCATCAATTGCCTGAACTGGCTGTAGAGTTCTTCAGTCAAACGCTCAGCAGCCACCAGTTCATTGAACTTATTAATGACAGTCGTATTGCTTATCTCAGTGATGCGAAAGATGTACAAGGGTTTATGGATGTTCTGGATAAATTGCAAAATGCATTACGCAAATTACGTCTGGCCTTTGGCAACAGGGATTACCGTATTGCCTGGCATGAGATCATAAAAGAGAAAAATATCAATGTTGCATTGAATAATATATGTGAAACCTTGCAGACGGTAGAAAATATATTAAGTGACATGTCACAACGTTCCCAATCATTGCAAAATTGTTGGCGCCGCTGCGGAAGTATCATGAATCTGCTGGATACCTTCCTTGAACATCAGAATGGTGATTACGTTCAATGGCTGGAAACACGGGGGCAGGGATTTCTGTTACATCAGACGCCGCTTGAAATTTCCGGGATTTTCCAGACACGTCTTGCTGAACAGGTGTGTAATTGCATCTATACCTCTGCCACACTGGCAGTTGGCAATGATTTCACTCATTTTACCAGTCAACTGGGATTAACTGATGTGAAGGCGCAGTCCTGGCCCAGCCCCTTTGATTACAGGAGTCAGGCATTGCTATACCTGCCGCCCGGCATGCCCGATCCCCGTGAACCATACTACACAGACAGGGTTATAAATGCCGCCTTGCCCGTAATCCATGCGAGCCAGGGCCATGCCTTTCTGCTTTTTACCAGTCACCGGGCCCTGCAGGATGCGGCACAATTAATAACCAATCGTATCGATTATCCGGTATTCATACAGGGTGAGGCGCCACGGACAGAATTACTGGAACGTTTCCGGAAAACACGGCATGCAGTATTACTGGGCACCAGCAGTTTTTGGGAGGGGGTCGATGTCAGGGGACAGGCCCTTTCCTGCGTTATCATCGATAAATTGCCATTTGCGCCACCTGATGATCCGGTATTCAAGGCACGCGCAGCAAAGATGCAACAGAATGGCATAAATCCATTTATAGATTATCAGTTACCAGAGGCAGTGATTAACCTGAAGCAAGGTGCAGGGCGCCTGATTCGCGACATGAATGATTATGGAGTAATAATGATTTGTGATCCGAGAATAATGGAGAAATCTTACGGGCGTGTGTTTCTTGATAGCCTGCCGGAAATGAAGATCTCAACTAATATTACTGATGTCGAGGATTTTTATACGGCCAACCAGAATAACTAAAAACTTCATGCAAAACTGCTGCGCAGCAGTGTTATTAAAGTTTAAGGGCCAGTGTCAGACCGTCAGCGATTGGCAGTAGACTTATATTAACCCTTGTATCTTTAAAAAGCCGTTTATTAAAATCGCGAATGGCGACGGTATCCTTGTCCAGTTCTTCTGGATTTGCCGGTTTGCCTGACCAGAGCACATTATCGATTGTGATCAAACCGCCTGGCCGCAATAATTTCAGTGCTCGCTCGTAATAATCCAGGTATTCACTTTTTTCCGCATCAATAAAAACAAAATCATAGTGGCCTGCCTGTCCCCTGTCTAACAATTCATCCATGATTTCTATGGCAGGTGCCAGTCTAAGTTCTATCTTTCCGGCAACACCTGCTTTTTGCCAATATTTGCCGGCAATATTTGTGTAATCTTCGTTGATATCACAGGCGATTATTCGGCCGTCATCCGGCAATGCCATTGCCATGCAAAGCGTGCTATAACCGGTAAAGACACCAATCTCGATGATATTTTTTGCATTAATTAACTGAATCAGTAACGCCATGAACTGTCCCTGTTCCGGGGCAATTTGCATCATGGCCATGGGATGTTTGGCAGTTTCTTCGCGTAATTCACGTTGAATGGCCGATTCCTGCAGAGATATCGAAAGAAGATAGGCATACAGGTCATCAGTAAGATTTATGGTCTTTCTTGACATTTTATTAATGCAGTTCAATCGTCTTTATATACGGTATTTAACTATGGCAATTCACTCTGTATAAGACAAGAATAAATTGATGCAAGATTCAATCATACTCAAGCAGCATCATGAAGATTATGTAGAACTGATACAGTTTACAGATACACATATCTTTGCCTCTCAAGATCATACCTTTGACGGAATTGACACGATGGCGTCACTGGAACAGGTGATAGCACATGCAAGGGCGCAATGCTGGCCAACTGATGCGATATTGGTCACGGGTGATCTTGTTCATGATCCGGTTCCAACCGCCTATGAGAGGCTATCGGTCGTACTGGGAAAAATTCAATCGCCGGTATTTTGCCTTCCGGGTAATCATGATGCGCCGGAATTGATGTATCAAATACTGTGCAATGAAAATATTAAAATTTTAAATTCCATAATTACTAATTACTGGCTCATACTCATGCTTGATACTTTTTTATTGAATACACATGCAGGGCATCTTGATGTAGAGGAACTCGATATGCTGGATCAACGGCTTAATCAATATAAAAACAAGCATGTACTTATCTGTCTGCATCATCCTCCTGTACCCATAGACAGTCCCTGGATGGATAAGATGGGCCTGGACAATCCGGCCGAATTTTTTGCGGTGATCGATAAGTATTCTCATGTCAGAGGAATACTCTGGGGTCATGTCCATCAGGAATTCATGATGACTCGCAAGAACGTATTATTAATGTCGTCACCATCTACCTGCGTTCAGTTCACGCCCGGGACGGAGCGTTATATCAAGGATGATAAACAGGCGGGTTACAGACGATTAAAATTGCTGGCATCAGGGGAGATTATCACTGACGTTTTTAGAATATGATTACCAAGGAATCAATGAGTTATAGTGGCTATCCTGTAACGTTATCGCGCAAATATACTGGCAATATCCGATCTAGGGGCACGGCACCGCCTTGATTGAAAGCTGCAACGGCGAGCGTTGCTATATCTATAGCATTGGGATATCGATCACCATCGAAGCCCAGCAGCTTTTTTTCTGAACGTCCTGCTAATATTTTTTCATAGTGTAACCAGCCGGTACCTGCTCCATAACAAGACGTAATTGATTCCGGGATATTAACCTTGTCTGGTGAACACACATGTTCCTCGCCATTTAATTCGACGATGCCTTGCTTATTAATTCGATAGATACCGTAATAAATCTCTCTCATTCGTGCATCAATGGCAGCAATAATATAATCAGCCTTGTCTTTTGTACCTTGTGCCAGGGCTGCCAGAGAGGAAACAGGCACCACCGGCAAGTCAGTGGCAAAGGCTAGACCCTGTGTAATTGACGTGGCAATGCGAACACCAGTGAAAGCGCCAGGGCCCCGGCCAAAACCGAGGGCATCCAGTTGTTTAAGTGAAAATTCTGCCTCAGACAGCACATCATCAATCATGGGCAGGATCAATTCAGCATGACGGCGTGGGGCCAGTTCAAAACGTGATATTGTTTCGCCGTTCACATAGAGCGCGGCCGAACATGCTTCTGTGGAAGTGTCTAGCGCAAGAAGTTTCACGTTATTTACTCCATTGTTTAATGTCACAGATTCAGGAGACTGGAGACAGAAGTCAGGAGTTAAATATTCTGGATTGCGACTTCTGAATCCAGACTGCTGGATTCAGCTTGAATTACTTTTATCGGGATTTCCCGGTAAAAACCAGGGTCACATCGGCATAATGATTTTACGTTATAATGCCCGCCCATGTATAAACCATTCGAAGCATTTATCGGACTGCGTTATGTCCGTGCCAAACGCCGCAACCATTTTATTTCATTCATTTCACTGACTTCCATGGCGGGTGTAGCATTGGGCGTAATGGCCCTGATTACAGTATTGTCCGTAATGAATGGATTTGAAAAGGAACTGACTGACCGCATTCTTGGCATGGCATCACATGCCACGATTGTTAAACGTGGCATGGCACTGGAAGACTGGAGGACACTTGCCGATAAGATAAAACATCATCCTGCCATTGATGGTATTGCGCCATTTTTCCAGGCTGAAGGAATGTTGACGTTTGGCCAGAGTGTCAATGGCACGATAATCCGCGGGATCTTGCCTGAAGAAGAACCCAGGGTTTCCGTAATTGCTGAACGAATGATTGCCGGCAGCTTCGCAAATCTTCAACCGGGCAATTTCAATATGATTATCGGGGTTGAAATGGCCAATGCCTTGGGTGTGGGTGTCGGAGATAAAATTACACTGATCGCTCCGCAGGCCAATGTAACACCTGCGGGTGTTCTGCCGCGATTAAAACGCTTTACTGTGGTTGGAATATTCCAAATCGGGATGCATGAATTTGATAGCGCGTTGGCCTTGATTCACATTGAAGATGCCAGGCTCCTGTTTCGCAGCAATGGTGCAACAGGGATACGGATAAAAACTGACAATATATTCAATGCGCCTCTTATTAGCAGGGAAATTGTCAAAGAGTTGCCCGGACAATACTGGGTTACTGACTGGACACAGCAACACGCAAATTTTTTCCGCGCGTTAAAGACCGAAAAGACAGTGATGTTTGTCATATTGACTCTGATCGTAGCTGTGGCCGCATTTAATATCATCTCGACACTGGTCATGGTGGTTACTGACAAACAGGCCGATATTGCTGTTCTGAGAACGATTGGGGCAAGCCCAAAAAGCATCATGAAGATT
>JACQHV010000028.1 GCA_016198885.1 Gammaproteobacteria bacterium | reverse complement strand
GATCCCATCACCAACGGGCATAGTGACTTGATCATACGGGCAGCCCGTCTCTTTGACAGGGTGGTACTGGCCATTTCGGACAGCCAGGACAAGCGCCCTTTATTTTCCATTGAAGAACGTGTTTATCTGGCAAAGACTGTATTAGCGCCACTGAAAAATGTGGAAGTTTGCAATTTCAGACACCTGGTGACTGATCTCGCCAGGGATTATGAAGCAAAGGTGATTATCCGTGGATTGCGCGCCGTGTCTGATTTTGATTATGAAATTCAGATGGCAGGCATGAACAGGAGATTGTTTCCGGATGCCGAGACGGTTTTTCTCACGCCGGCCGAAAACCTGAGTTTTATTTCCTCCAGTCTTGTTCGTGAAATCGCATCACTGGGCGGTGATGTGAGCCAGTTCGTACATGAAAAAGTGTTACAGGCATTACAGGAACGTTTTAGGTAAAAGACCAATTCAGGAATTACCGGAATCTGATCTCCACACCATAAACCCGGACAGGCACCGCGTTAATTGGTAATTGCGTACATGCACAGATCATTTCTGCACCTGCTGATTATATGGATCACATTCTGGCCATTTTCTGTCTCTGCAGAACAGCCTTCCCGCGCCGCCATTGCCACAGCACATCCCCTGGCCACCCAATCCGGCATGGAGATACTTGAACAGGGTGGTAATGCCTTTGATGCCGCGGTTGCAATCACTGCAGTGCTCGCCGTCGTAGAACCTTACAGTTCCGGTCTAGGTGGTGGCGGGCTGTGGTTACTGCATCGTGCAACGGATGGTAAACAGGTCATGATTGATGGACGTGAAACAGCACCCGGTTCTGCAAGTGCAATGTTATATCTCGAAAAAAACGGGGAAGTAAAAAAAGAATTATCACTGAATGGACCTCTGGCCGCGGGGATTCCGGGCGTCCCTGCAGGACTTGTATATCTCAATGAACATTATGGCAGAATGATGCTTGCACAGAATCTTGCGCCTGCGATTCGTTATGCCAGGGAGGGATTTCAGGTCACGGAACTTTATCGCAAACTCGCGGGATTTCGTCTGGACGTGTTGCGTGCATCAAAGGATGCCGCGGCCATCTTTTTACATGAAAATGAGGTACCGCCGTCAGGTCATTTAATCGTGCAGAAGGATCTTGCGAATTCACTGATCAGGATCTCAGAACACGGCGCCCCCGGTTTCTATATCGGTGAACTGGCAAACAGACTCATCGATGATGTGCGTAAGAACGGGGGGGTCTGGAGATCAGATGATCTTGCTGGATACAAAATCGTTGAGCGGCAACCGATCATTACACAGTACAGGGACATACGCGTCATTTCTGCGCCACCACCCTCCTCCGGCGGCATCGTGCTGGGACAGGCGCTTAATATCCTGCAAAATTTTAATCTCGAAAGACTGGACAATATCACACGCAAGCACGTCATTATTGAGGCCATGCGCCGGGCCTTTCGTGATCGTGCGGCATATCTGGGCGATTCGGATTTTATCGAGATACCTGTCGAACGATTGCTGGATCAGGATTACAGCGAAGGCCTTGCAGCGAGCATAGAACTCGATCGATCAACCTCCAGTGAAGAACTGGGTGTATTCCCGGTGGCTGAACAGACAGGCACGCATACCACCCATTTCTCGATTCTCGATACCGAGGGTAACCGCGTCGCCGCCACGCTCAGCATTAATCTGCCGTTTGGTTCCGGTTTTGTTCCATCCGGTACAGGTGTGTTGCTGAATGATGAGATGGATGACTTTGCCATTAAACCAATGCAGCCGAATGCCTATGGCCTGGTCGGTGACGAGGCGAACAGGATCGAGCCCCGTAAACGGCCTCTGTCCAGCATGACGCCGACATTTCTGGAGACAGGAGATCATGTCGCAATACTCGGCACCTCCGGGGGCAGTCGAATTATCAGCACCGTATTGTTAGGGGTGCTGGATTTTGCTGATGGCAATCTGCCGAAGTCCTGGGTCAGCATTCCGCGTTATCATCATCAGTATCTGCCGGATGAAGTGCAATTTGAACAGAATGGATTGACTGCTATTGAACAGGCCGGTTTACGCGAGTTAGGCCACACACTCAGTGAAAAGGATCGTGCTTACGGCAACATGCAGGCAATCCTGTGGTGGAAGAAAAAAAACCTGGTATATGCTGCGAGTGATCCCAGGGGTGAAGGTGAGGCCGTTACAAGTGCAATAAGACCTCATAGATAAGATGATATCCGATTTGATAATAAAAATGATCTAACTCAAACCACTTGATTCAAGATAACATTATCCATTAACCAGAACAGAAAAAGGTATTCGTATTTATGGAATGGATGTTGGAGCCAGAATCATGGATTGCATTAATCACGCTGACGGTACTTGAGATCGTCCTCGGTATCGACAACATCGTTTTTATTTCAATATTCGTTGAACCCCTTCCCCCCGGCCTCAGAGACAGGGCGCGGATCTTCGGGCTCGCCCTGGCCATGCTGACCCGCATCGGTCTGCTGCTTACACTGGTCTGGATCATGCGTCTGACCACTCCATTGTTCACGGTTTTTGGACAGGACATTTCCGGGCGTGACATCATCCTCATTGGCGGGGGAGTGTTCCTGCTCGTAAAGAGTACACTTGAAATTCATTCTTCGCTGGAGGGTGGTGACACGCAGCATGCTGTACGTCACGCTGGAAAATTGTTTCTGATGATTATCATCCAGATTGCCATCATCGATATCATATTTTCCCTGGACTCGGTCATCACGGCGGTGGGCATGGCGCAGCGCGTAGAAGTGATGGCCATCGCCATTATCATCGCGGTGATTATCATGATGATGGCCTCCGGCACGATCAGTGAGATCATCTACCGGCATCCGACCATAAAAATGCTGGCGCTCAGCTTCCTGGTGTTGATCGGCATTGCATTGATCTCGGAAGGTTTCGACAAACCCATACCGAAGGGTTATCTCTATTTTGCAATCGCCTTCTCCGTTGCCGTGGAATTCCTCAACATCCGCATCCGCGGCAGGACGGCCGAGCCGTTAGACTTGTATGGCCTGGATTCTGAAGCGAAGGAATTAGAGCGGCGCAAGGAAGCAGGCTAAATTCACGCACTTAAAGAAAGGTAGAACAAGGGGGGCGCATCCCCATTGTTGTTAATGTCTGTTAAAAATCAGATTCTATACTATTAGCGCGGCGATCCTACATGCATCAAAGTTCTCAACAAAACCAAAGTACTTCACGCGGGCCTTCTCGCAACATCAGGCAATACATCAATCGTGCCTGCGCTACACCAGAAGGCCAGATCCTTTTTACCGGCTTCATAACAGCCTTGTTGTACATTGCATGGATTGGATTCAGTTATTTTTACTCACTGGAGATTTTCCAGGTATTAGTGGGCATTACAGCGACACACGTTCTCTTTGG
>JACQHV010000034.1 GCA_016198885.1 Gammaproteobacteria bacterium | reverse complement strand
TCCCCCGTCAAGGGGGAGGGTATTTAATTTTGAGATAGGTTCTAGTTAAAACAATTTTCTACTGGATGCCGGTTGGAATTTACACCCGCAGGGGTGACGGCATGACGAAAGGAAGATTTGCTCAGTGATTTCACGTTTTTAAAATTACTTGCCGGGGACATCCCCCCATAAATACTTATGCAACTGGATCTGAAAACGCACAGGCAGGTGATCTTCAAGAATCCAGTCGGCGAGTTTTACCGCATTCATCACGCCGTGGCTGGGCGAGAATAAAACCTCGCAATGCTCATTGAGTTGAAATTCCTTTAACTTGTCCTTTGCCCATAAGTAATCCATACGATCACAGATCACAAATTTGATCTGATCATGAGGTGTAATGTATTTCAGGTTACCAAATTTGTTTTTATTGACTTCGCCTGATCCGGGTGTCTTGATATCGACGATTCTGCTGACGCGCTCGTCCACTGTTGAAATATCGACGGCGCCGCTGGTCTCGAGAGAAACGAGATATCCTTCATCGCAGAGGAGGCCTAATAAATCAATACAAGCTTTTTGTGCGAGTGGTTCTCCACCCGTGACGGTGACGTGCCTTGTGCGGAATCCTGCGATTTTATGCAGGATATCGTCAATTGACATTTTCTCACCTTCATGGAAGGCATATTCCGTATCGCAATAAACGCAGCGGAGAGGGCAACCCGTCAGGCGAATAAATATTGTCGGCAAACCTGTCTTGGTGGATTCGCCCTGGATCGAGAAGAAGATCTCATTGATCTTCAGTATCTTGTTCCTGACGCGATCAAGATCTTTCTGGATTGAATGAGAGGTGCGCATACCCGCTGAGGTTAGCAGGAAAGTGGATTATCGTGCAACGGTAATGCGTTTCAGGCGCTCCTCGGCGTCTCGCGCAGCGGGTGTTCCAGGATACCGTTTAATCAGATCTTCAAGGACCTTCCTTGCATCATCAGGTTTCCCAAGTTCAATGTAACTGTAACCGATCTTGAGCAGACCATTGGAAACCTGCTTACTTTCTGGAAAATTCGTAACAAGTTTCATGTATTCCGTGATCGCCTCGTTAAACCGGCGTGTTACATAATGGGCTTCACCCATCCAGTATTGCGCGTTAGCTGAGTATTGGCTGGCCGGGTATTTACGAAGAAAATTATCGAATGCAGAAATGGCCTGGTCATACTGTGCCTGTTTCAGCAAATTGAATGCCTTCTGGTATTCAGCCTGTGCCTTGAGAGGATCTTCCGCAGCGAGGGGTTCGGTTGTTGCTGATAATGCCGGTTCTTCAGACGTGGCCACATGAGTTGCCTGTTCCGTGGAACCAGGGGTTGACTCTATATTTTCTACCGTCAAGGAAGTCTCTGCCTGATTTCCTGCAACCGGTGTTTCCTGATCTGCCGGTGCTATGACTTCAAGCGGTGGGGTTTCTCCATCAACAGTACCTGTTGTCGGCGCCGCGCTACCATCAAGTTTTTGCAGGCGGCGATCAAGATCATTATATAAATCACGCTGGCGTTCCTGTAATTTTTCAAGCTCATGGTTATTGACCTCAATTTGACCACGCAATTGACTGACTTCCGCCTGCAGGGCCTGCAATTGTTGTAACATGTCCACCAGACCCTGGCTTTGCATCATGCGTTCCAGATTCTCGATGCGTTGCTCGATCTGCGCGTCCGCAGGTTCGCTGACGGGAGCCCGTTTCTCAGCAGCAGCGCTGGAAAGAGAAACGATAACACTCACAAGCAGAACTACAGGACGTGTACGAATAAACTGCACTGAAGTTACCCTCAGTATAATATCTCAACGCGGCGATTCTGGCTCCAGGCAGACTCATCTGATCCGGCAGCAGCAGGACGCTCTTCACCATAGCTGACAGTGCGTATCTGACCGGCGGAGGCCCCCAGCAATGCCATCTGGTTTTTAACAGACAAGGAACGGCGTTCACCAAGCGCAAGATTGTATTCACGTGAACCGCGTTCATCTGCATGTCCCTCAAGTGTTACGATTACATTCGGATTTGAGGCAAGGTAAGCAGCATGGGCTTCAACTGTTTTACGATATTGCGGCCGGATTTCACTGCTGTCATATTCGAAATAAATAATTCGAACCGATAATGGACTATTGGGATCATCAAGTGGATTGATTCCGGTCCCGGTATCCTCACCTGCGCCATAGGCCTGGGTCTTTTCTCCGGCAGGAGCGCCTTCTTCTACAGCAACCTCTTTCTTTTCTTCAGTAGAGGTGCAACCAAAAAGTATTGCGGCAAATATAATAATCAATGTGGACCTTACATTCATAAATTTCTCCTTATAACTAAAATATATTGCATGTGGTAAACAGAATAACATTAATACAGATCGCTTTAGAATAGTTGATTTATCATTGGTTCATAAACGGTCCCCAGGCTGGTTCTCTCACTTCGCCGCCCTCCAGCGCGAGACGCTGATGCACAGTTCCATCGGTTGAAGTAGCGGCCAGTTCGGTTCCTCTGAAACCGGTTGTGGTATAGATGATCATATGGCCGTTTGGTGAAAAACTTGGTGATTCATCCAAACGGGTTTCAGTCAGTATGTCAAACTGACCGCTTTTCCGGTCAAGCACACCGATACGATAGGTGTTGCTTTCCCCATTCACTACGGCAATATATTTGTCATCGGGAGAATACCTGGGACGTGCGTTATAGGGACCAACGAATGTCAGCCGTTTTGGTTCCCCGCCACTTGCGGGTACTTCATATATTTGCGGCCCGCCTCCGCGATCAGAAGTGAAAGCCAGCATGCTGCCGTTATGAGACCAGGCCGGTTCTGTATCAATGGCCGAGTTGGTAGTGATACGCTGCAATGATTTTGATGACAGATTCATGACATAGATCTCAGGATTACCATCTTTGGACAGAGTCATTGCCAGCCGGCTGCCATCCGGCGACCAGGCAGGCGCGCTGTTGATACCGGGGTTTGAGGCAATCCTCTCCCGTTTGCCTGTAAGGATATCCTGTACGTAAACCATGGAGTTTTTACTTTCAAATGATACGTAGGCAATTTTTTTTCCGTCGGGCGACCACGAAGGTGATAACAAAGGTTCTGACGACTGTAGAAGGACCTGGGGATTAAAGCCGTCGGCATCGGCGATCTGCAAGGTATATTTTTTGGTCCCGTCACGGTTTTTTATAACTGTAATATATGCAATACGTGTTGCAAACGCGCCGCGCACGCCGATGAGTTTTTCATAAATAATATCGGCAATCTCATGTGCAGTATGGCGTAACCGGTCCTTGCCTGACGGAATACTGAAGCCCACGATCTGTTTTCCTTTATAGACATCAAGAAGACGAAAATCGACAATATATTCTCCTGTTTCGGTCTGGTTCAGCTGGCCTATGACAAGATTCTCCATCCCCAACTTCTGCCAGTCCTTGAAATTAATCTGTGCAAAATCGTCCGGCCGTTGTGGCATGTCCTGTTCTTCCATTGGAGCAAACCGTGCGCTGCGCGCAAGGTCGTCCGAAATAATTGCAGAGACGTCTATCGGTGGAAGCGCCGATGCCTGGGACCAGCCGAAGGGCACGATTGCGATTGGCAGGGCATTTTCGATTCCTTTATCAATAATGATTTCAAGATCAGCGGAATGTGCGATTGGTGCAAGAAACAGCAGGATGAATAATATCCGTTGATTGATAAATTTTATTATTGAGTTCACTACGTTATTCCTCGGGTATAAACCTAAATGTTATTTGACGAAGCCCCAGTCTTTCAAATGATTCCACATCATCAGGCACAGTCTGAAATGGAGATGCCTTTTCTACGGCGGTAACGGACCGTTGATCAAAAATAGAATTACCGCTTGATTCCACAAGAGTAACATTGGTTACTTCTCCACCAGGTATTAATTGTACCCGTAGTACACAGCTCAGTCCCTGCGGCAATCCTGACTTGTTGAAATTATTGACCACGCTTCTGTATATATCTGCGGTAATTTTATCAATTAATTCCTGAGCTTGTTCAGATTGAACTTCTGCCTCCTCGGCCGCCAAAGCTTCCTTGAGCGCTTTATCCGCTGCCTCCTGACGTTTGTGTTCTTCTTCGAGTTTTCGTTTTTTCTCAAGTTCCTCTTTTTCTTTTTCCAGTTTTGCAAGTTTTTGTTCTTCAAGCTCGCGTTTTTGCTGTTCCTGTTCTTTTTTCTTTTTTGTATCCGCCAGTTTTTGCTCTTCTTCTACGCGTTTTTTCTCCGCGTCAGCCAGTTTTTTCTCCGCATCTTTAGCTTTTTTTTCCAGTTCCTCCAGCCGCTTTTTTTCAGTCTCCTGCTTTTTTTGTTCTGCCTGTTTCAGCCGTTGCAGCTCTTTTTCAACCTGTTTTTTATCAATGGCAACGGCGTTTACGATATTGATATTCTGTTTTGGCTGAAGTATTGACTTGGGTGATAAATCGAGACTGATGATCAGCATTGCGGCAGCTATGACATGTAAAAGCAGCGCGTAAAAGGAAGACCTTAATTTTACAAACCAGCCCAACTCCATTGGAAATTATTTCTCCGGTGGTTCGGTGATCATACCGACACTTGGAACACCCGCACCCTGCAGCAGCGCCATCAATTCAATGACATGTCCATAGGACACATCTTTGTCACCGCCGATGAACACGGGGATTCCGGGTTGATATTTCAGCAAGGCATTGACCCTGTTAATCAGATCAGACGATGCGATTGGTTTGTCCTGATTTTCACCGTAATTGATAAAAAAATTCCCGGTTGCATCGACATTGATAATAACGGGATCCTTGTCAGATTGCGGTAAAGGTTCGGAAGGCGCCTGAGGCAGATCCACCCTGACACCCTGGCTCAGAAGGGGCGCGGTGATCATGAAGATCACCAGCATTACCAGCATGACGTCAATGTAAGGAACAACATTGATCTCTGACATAGGGCGTTTACGTATTCTCTGTCTCATTGTTTCAGGGGCTCGGGGCTCGGGGCTCGGGGCCGGGGACTAATGTCCGTTGGTTGATATTTTCCTTTCCACTTTCCACTTTTAACTTTGCACTGATTTTATGAGTGTGCGTGACGATGCAGAATCGATGAAAACTCTTCCAGGAAAATGTCATAACGGTTTATCAATCGTTCGACGTCATTTGAATAACGGTTATAGGCAATAACGGCAGGAATTGCGGCAAATAAACCCATCGCGGTGGCAATTAACGCCTCGGCAATACCTGGCGCGACCATGGAAATTGTGGCCTGTTGTACATTACCCAGCGCACGGAAACTGTTCATGATTCCCCAAACAGTGCCGAACAGCCCGACATAAGGACTTGTGGAACCCACCGTTGCAAGAAAGGATAAATTCATTTCAAGAAAATCCACTTCCTTGTTCATGGCAATGCGCATCAGACGTTGTGCGCCTTCAAGCATGGTTTCCGGATCAACCCCCTCCTGATTACGCAGACGGGCAAACTCCTTGAACCCCGCCTCAAAAATCTTTTCCATGCCCGAGGCGTTGTAACGTTTGCCGGTTATGCGGTTATAAAGCGGGCTTAAATCTTCGACAGACCAGAACAGTTCTTCAAATTTATCGGCCTCACGTTTTGCCTTGTTCAGGATCACACGCCTGTTAAAGATCATCGTCCAGGATATCAAGGAGGCAATCAGCAATAACACCATCACGAGTTGTACCAGTAAACTGGCATTGAGGATTAAATGCACAAAAGAAAGATCAGTTGACATGATCCAGCTCCGATAGAATATGTTCTGGAATTGATACGGGTTTCATTGTCTTCGTGTCCAGACAGGCTATCCTGATTTCTGCCCGGCATAAAATATCTTTTAGTTGATTTGTAATTGATTGTTCAAACAGCAGACTGGCCTTGCGAATTTCCAGTATTTTTGCATTGACGGCCAGCAATTCGTTAAAGACGGCCGGTTTCATATAGTCAATGATTACCTTGCGCACAGCGAATATGACCCCATCTTCCTGAACGAGTTTATCCTGCTCAAATCCCAGGCTGCGCAACCATTCCGTGCGTGCGCGCTCCAGGTACTTGAGGTAATTGGCATAATAAACGACACCGCCCGCATCAGTATCTTCGTAATAGACACGCACAGGCCATGTAAATTCATTTATCAAGTTTATTCGCCTGAAGATTGTGGTAAAAAGATTTATTCTTCATTAAACAAATCTGAATCGGACACTACATCTTTAGGGGCATCAAGACCGAAGTGTAACCAGGCATTGCGTGTAGCGATGCGACCACGCGGGGTGCGCATCATGAATCCCTGCTGGATAAGAAACGGTTCCAGCACGTCTTCAATGGTATCGCGTTCTTCGCCAATCGCTGCCGCAAGACTGTCCACGCCGACAGGACCGCCATCGAATTTCTGTATGATGGCGAGTAAAAGTTTACGGTCCATCATATCAAACCCATGTGCATCAACATTCAACAAATTGAGTGCCTTGTTTGAAATTTCTTCAGTTATCTGACCGTCTCCTTTGATGTCGGCGTAATCACGTGTGCGCCGGAGCAGACGGTTGGCAATGCGTGGAGTCCCGCGTGAACGGGCCGCGATCACACTTGCCCCCTCCGGATCGATTTTCACTTTTAATATACCGGCAGAACGTTTGATGATTTCTGTCAATTCATCGGTGTTGTAGAACTCAAGGCGCTGTACGATGCCAAAGCGATCCCGCAATGGCGATGTCAGCAGTCCGGCGCGAGTTGTGGCGCCGACCAGTGTAAATGGCGGGACATCCAGCTTAATCGCGCGAGCGGCAGGTCCTTCACCGATCATAATGTCGATCTGATAGTCTTCCATGGCTGGATAAAGGACCTCCTCCACCACCGGGCTTAAACGATGTATTTCATCAATGAATAACACGTCGTTAGGTTCAAGATTGGTCAGCAGGGCGGCGAGGTCGCCGGGGCGTTCCAGAACAGGACCGGAGGTCTGGCGGAGATTTACGCTCATCTCATTGGCAATGATATGTGCGAGTGTAGTCTTGCCGAGACCGGGAGGGCCGTAAATCAGGACATGATCCAGTGATTCACCACGCTTGCGTGCAGCGCCGATAAAGATTTCCATCTGCTCATGGACTGACGGTTGACCGATATAATCGGCAAGCCGCCTGGGCCGCAGGGTTTTATCTGTGACAACATCTTCAGCGGTGGGGACAGGTGAAATGACAGGATTGGGATTGGACATGATCGTATTCTCTATTGTCACTAGTATCGTCCTGTGCTGGCAATCGGGTTAGATTGTGAAAAAGTGAAGTCTATACTACCCGCATTCCGGGGCGAAATTATGGCAATATTGTGGAAATGTGATTGAAATAACATCCAACCCGTCATTTATTAATTGAGGCCTTTAATGCCTTTCGAATAATTTCTTCACTGCTCATCTCCTTCCTCGCCACTGTGTGAACATAACGACTCGCTTCCTGGGCTTTGTATCCCAGGGCGATTAATGCACTGATGGCATCTTCGATATGATCACCCGTCCCTGCCCCGGATTTTTTATCTGCCGGATTGATCCCGGTCAGCATACTCAGATCCTTCAGGCGATCACGCATCTCCACAATCAGACGTTCCGCCGTTTTTTTACCTACACCTGGTAACCGGGTAAGACGATGGGTGTCCCCTTCACGTATGCAATGGGCAAAGTCCGCGGTCTCGATGCCCGATAATATGGTTAATGCAGTCTTCGCACCAATGCCATTGACCTTAATGAGACTTCTGAACAGGTAACGTTCATTTTCAGTTGCAAAACCAAAGAGGAGATGTGCGTCGTCGCGTACCGCAAGGTGTGTATATAGATGTATCTCTTCGCCGATTTCCGGGAGCATATAAAAGGTGGTCATCGGGGCCTCGACTTCATAGCCCACACCCTGTACATCAATCAGCAGCATGGGTGGCAGTTTTTTCAATAATTTGCCGCGCAGTTGCCCGATCATCGTAATCGTCCGCCCCGGATACCACTTACCTTGCGCATGCGCAACAGCCCTTCACGGGAATGACCATGACACAGGGCAATTGCCAACGCATCAGCGGCATCTGTTTGTGGTACCTCTGCGAGACACAATAACACCTTTACCATATGCTGGACCTGTTGTTTGGCGGCATGACCCCTGCCAACGGTCGCCTGTTTCACCTGATTGGGGGTATATTCAAACACTTTCAATTCCTGCAGTGCGCAGGCCGTGATGGCAGCGCCCCTGGCCTGTCCCAGTTTCAGAGCCGAGTCTGCATTGCGGTGCATGAAGACTTTTTCCACCGCGACTTCAGCAGGTTTATATTCAGAAATAACAGATGTGATATCCCCAAAGATAATGCGCAGTTTCGCCGTGAGTACCTCACTGTCGACATGGATATTGCCATGCGTTACATGCACGGCATGGTTACCGTCCATATCGATAATCCCGAAGCCGGTAACCCGGGAACCAGGGTCAATGCCTAAAATTCTTGTCATGTAGTGGATAGAGCAGGTGATAGGTAGAATGTGGTATCCAGGGTTAGTATGTTGGTGAAGTATTACCCTACATTCTAAATGCTATCTTCTACCTGCCAGGTATCAGTTCAATTGTGCCAATACATCATCAGGGATATCCGCGTTGGAGTATACCTTTTGTACATCATCCAGGTCTTCCAGCATGTCAATCAATCGTAACATTGTCTGGGCATTATCAAGGTTGATGGTATTGCTGGTTGAGGCGCGCATGGTGATTTCGGCAGATTCCGGTTTATATCCGCGATTAACCAGGGCGATTTTGATATCAAGGAAATCATCAGGAGAGGAAATAATGTCGATTGATCCATCATCATTATTAATGACATCTTCCGCCCCGGCATTGAGCGCGGCCTCCAGCAATGCATCTCCATCACTGCCCGCCGGTAATGATATCAATCCCACTTTTTTAAAGAGATAGGCGACTGAACCATCTGTGCCAAGGTGACCTCTGCATTTGCTGAAGGCATGGCGGATCTCACTGACAGTACGGTTGCGATTATTGGTTATGCAATCCACCATGATGGCTGTACCGCCGGGCCCGTATCCCTCATAACGGATCTCTTCCACATTTTCGCCCTCTTCGCAGCCCGCGCCCCGTTTGATGGCACGGTTAATTGTATCCTTGGACATATTGTTGGACAGGGCGTTGTCGATGGCAGCCCGCAGTCGCGGATTTCCATCCTGATCTCCACCCCCCATCTTTGCAGATACGGTAATCTCACGGATGAGTTTGGTAAACAGCTTGCCGCGTTTGGCGTCCTGCTTGCCTTTTCGATGCTGGATGTTTGCCCATTTACTGTGTCCTGCCATTTATGAATGTAACCCCGGTATTTGAATTGGCGCGAATTCTAGCACCAGTAAACACGTTGCCCAAGAAAAGCGCGGTCATCGCAAAAAGGCGCCATGCTTGAGAAAATTTATTGTCTGTCCAGCTACCCGCGCAGACACCAGCATCCCGAAATGGGATACCGGCAGGGTGATATGATCAGTCATCCCCTCCAGTTTTGTTTCCTCAATTGCGACCGTGCCGTCGTTCGGTTTTGGAATGCCGGGAATGAGCATGCCCATACCCAGCCGTAATCTGCCCGCAATTACCCCGAGGTCATGAGAGTTGCGCCACGGGGGCACATTGCCAAGAAGTCCTTGCAGGGTGCTGAGCCCCAATATCAGACGCCCGGGTGAAAATCTTGCAAGTTGTCTGGCAGCGCTGCTTGGAGTATGTGGTGTGCCCATTGTGACAATCCGGCCGGGTGGCTGCTCGGGATATTCATTAAATAAATGCCGGATGATCAACCCGCCCAGACTGTGGCATACATAATGTACGGCCGGGCTGTTAATTTTCTCTACAAAGATTTGCAAATCCATCGCGTTTTCAATAGGAGTGGAGCGAACACTTCGGTATGAAAACTGTATTACCCTGAAACCGGCATTGGTCAAACGCCTGCGCAGGAGAGACATTTCCAGACCATTTGTCCAGATCCCGTGTACGAAAATTACAGTTTCTTCCGGCACGGATAATTCTTATATAAATTAATGCGATAGTTTTGACGGGCTAGTTCCAGAAGTGAAAAGTATAAAGTGAAAAGTTAATAGTAAAATTATGAATTTCGCTTTTCACTTTTTACTTTCAACTTTTAACTGTCGTTATGCATCATTCGCGAGCGCAGTTTTGTCCTTGTTACTGGTGAAGTCGAGCAGGCGCCGTATGGCCACCTGTGCCCGTCTGCCGGTTACCGGATCAACCAGGATCTCGTTGCTGCCGGTTTCCAGTACG
>JACQHV010000031.1 GCA_016198885.1 Gammaproteobacteria bacterium | reverse complement strand
TGCCAGGTGCGGGTGATGTGCAGAATATCCGTTTCCTTGCGTATTTGATCAGGGAATGCTGCAAACGGAGAAGAGAGTTCCACGATACGCATCGCTGCATCATCCAGTATTCTGGTGCCGGACGACCGTCGAATGGTGATTTCGTTGACACTTCCATCCGCATTTAATGCTACATCGAGGATCAGACTGCCGGTGAGTTTGTTTTTACGCGCATCATCTGGATAGTTCAGATTGCCCACCCGTTCTACTTTAACACGCCATGCCTCCATATAAGCTGCATACTTGAATTCTTTTGTACTTGCCGAGATGAATTTCCTGCGGGGACGTTCCGCCTTGGCTTCCATTTTGCGCCGGATCTCCGCACTTAGCGAAGCAATCTTGAAGCTGTTGGTAAGCAATGCAGTTGCGCTGGGCATGGGCGGGGTTTCTGCCTGTTCCGGCATGGGTAATTTTTCGCCTTCCTGATCCGGCTCGATTTGTTCCGGGATCTTTTCAACCGGTTCTGGTTCCTGTTCAGTTGACTCGCTTGTTGCCGCGACCGGATCCTCCGGGTGTGTTTTTTCTACTCCCAGCAGTTCAGTTGTTTCGACAGGTTCGTGCTCCGTCTCCGGCATGGCAGTTTCGGGGACAGGTGGCGAGGCTTCTGCAGGTGGTTGTGCCTGAAGCTCCGGTGGTGCCGTGATGTCAGGTTCCTGTTCGGGAAATGGCGCAGGCAGTGGTGTTGCAGGCGTTACCGGATCCATGCTGTCACCGCCCCCTTCAAGATTCGCCTGGGCGAGAAAACTGGCATTCTCAGGTGGTTTGCTTTCCTCCTGCACCAGGATGATTTCCATGGTTTCGTAGCGGGGCGTGAGTGCGTCCTCCGGTGCAAAGGTTACGCCAAGGATAACAATGCCGTGAGTGATAATGGCAAGGCATAACGTTACCCCGAATCGATCGGCCGGTGTTATCAGTGGCTGTACTGTTGCCGCTGTCAATAATCTGTCACCCCGTGGATATATAGCCGGATATTATAGCGATCTGGCATCTTATGGATACTCCGGGAGAATCTGTCCGGGGCGTGTTTCGAGGCACACCCGATTGTCCTGCCACCGGCAGGGCTCACCCCATTCGCGCAGAACCACTGACTTGATCAGAAACTCCTGAATATAACAGTGCAAAAAACACTCTGTAACAGGCAAGTTAGCATCTATTTCGAAGCGTGCCTGATTTCAATAGATGCAATGATATCTTTGGCTATATTCAGGTCATAGAGCGCATCAAGTTCCCTGATGCAGGTTGGACTGGTAATGTTAATCTCGGTCAGGTACTCGCCAATCACGTCAATACCGACAAACAGCAAACCTTTTTCACGCAATACAGGCGCCAATTGTTCGCATATTTCCCTGTCCCTGTTTGTTAATTCGATTCCTCTCCCGATTCCTCCGGCCGCAAGATTGCCACGGCTTTCACCGGGTTTGGGGATTCTTGCCAGGGCATAAGGTACAGGCCTGCCATCGATTAACAGGATTCGTTTGTCACCATTCCTGATTTCAGGCAGATAACGCTGTGCCATGGTAAAACGTTTGCCTTTGCTAGTGAGGGTTTCAATAATGACATGAAGATTCGGATCAGACTCTTGTACACGAAATATGGAAGTACCGCCCATACCTTCCAGTGGTTTAAGTATGATGTCCTTATGATCTTCAAGAAAAGAAAGAATCTGTCCGGCATCGCGGGTCACTAACGTTGGTGCAATACATTGCGGGAAACTATTAATAAACATTTTTTCATTGACATCTCTGAGTGCAGAAGGATCATTAACTACAAGCACACCTTTTTGCTGGGCGAACTCAAGCAGGTAAGTGATGTAGATATACTCCATGTCAACAGGAGGATCCTTGCGCATGAGGATGACATCAAGCGTGGCAAGATCACATGTTACCTCGGCCCCGAATTGATACCACTGTGACATATTATCTTTGACGGTCAGGTGGCGCATTCTTGCGCCGGGAGCCGTGTTATCGAGAAACAGATCGCCTGATTCCATGTAAAATGTCTCCCAGCCGGCGGTCTGGGCTGCAAGCAACATGGCAAATGAACTGTCCTTCTTGATATTGATCCCCGCTATGGGGTCCATGATGATCCCGAGTTTCATGTCAAAGCCCTTATTATATCTATTCAGACTGTAATTATGTGCGAGAGTGTATTACAAGTGTAATATGAAGGTTAATAGTTTAGATATTTCTCCATCATATCCATGTCTATAAACAGAATACGCATTGCCACCCGGCAAAGCCCGCTTGCCATGTGGCAGGCAGGATATGTGCGGGATCAATTATGCCGTATACACAAGGGACTTGTAGTGGATGTGATCGGGTTACAAACACAAGGTGACAGAATTGTTGATGTTCCATTATCCACGGCCGGCGGCAAGGGCCTCTTTATCAAGGAGCTGGAACAGTCACTATTGGACGGGAATACTGATATCGCAGTGCACTCCATGAAAGACGTTACAGTCGATCTGCCTGACGGTCTCGCGCTGTCAATCATTCTGAAACGTGATGATCCACGGGATGTCTTTATTTCGAACCGGTATGATCGGCTTGATGATCTGCCCCAGGGTGCAAGCATCGGCACATCAAGTCTGCGCAGGCAGTGCCAGTTGCGCGCGTATCGTTCTGATTTGTTAATTCAGGATTTACGCGGTAACGTCGGGACCCGCATTCGTAAACTGGATGAAGGTAATTGTGACGCCATTATACTCGCGGCTGCCGGAGTCAGACGGCTCGGATTACATAATCGAATCAGGGAATATCTTGGGACAGACAGGATGATACCGGCCATTGGTCAGGGAGCAATGGGTATTGAAACACGGGCGGATGATCAGCAGATTCTTGAATTGGTAACGCCGCTCAATGATGAGCAAACCAGACTGCAGGTCGAATCAGAACGTGCAGTCAGCAGGCGATTATATGGTGGTTGTCAGTTGCCAATCGCGGCAAATGCCAGTATTTCAGGGAAGACCATGACGATATGTGGTCTGGTAGGACGCATCGATGGCAGCATGATCATATCCCATACAGTGACGGGGGATGTTAAGCAGGGTGAAACATTGGGTTTGCAGTTGGCGGAGAAATTATTGGCGAGAGGAGCGGACGTGATTTTGCGCGATTTGATAAATGCATGATGTACTGAAGAGAAAAAAGATACTGATTACACGTCCGGCAATGCTGGCGGATATGCTCTGTACGCTGATCGAAGCAAAGGGCGGTCAAGCGATACATTTACCCACTATCGAAATTCAACCGCCTGCTGACAGGAATCTTGTCAAGCATTTGTTATCCGATTTATCCCGTTATCACATCGGGATATTTGTCAGTCAGATTGCTGTGCATTGGACACTTGATTTATTGGAAGGAGAAGTAAATCGTTTGCATGATTTGACACTTGTAGCCGTTGGGAACACAACCGCAGAACGGCTGAAACTGGCGGGAATTAATAAAGTGGTGCATGCAAAAGGAAGAGCGGATAGCGAATCGTTACTGATGATATCTGAATTACAAGCCTCAGCAGTGTGCGGCAAGAACATAATTATTTTCCGCGGAATGGGCGGGCGTGAATTATTAGCGAATACATTGCGCAAACGCGGCGCCAGGGTTGATTATGCAGAAGTCTATCAGCGCGTAATGCCTGAATATGATAATGCCATCTTTGAAAGTATCTGGAATGCTGATAAACCCGATATCGTTGTCATTACCAGTACTGAAGGCCTGCAAAATCTGTTTGATATGCTAAGCTCAGAACATCGAAGAATGCTGCTTGATACTCAACTAGTTGTCATTGGGAAACGTATTTCTGTTTTGGCCAAACGTCTTGGATTCAGTAAAAAACCCGTTGTTACGGATGTAGCGAGTGATAAGGGAATTCTTAAGGCAATAGTGCAGGTCGCTGGAGTGTAATGGTAATGCCTGAAAATGACTCAAAAAAACAGACGGCCGGTG
>JACQHV010000030.1 GCA_016198885.1 Gammaproteobacteria bacterium | reverse complement strand
GGGTCCCAGAACCACCAGCCTCCCCACCCCAGTTCGTAATAAGCCCACCAACTCCCCAATGCGATACCCAAGGTAAGAAAAATCCATGCCGCAGTAGTCCAGGGCCGGGACCAGCGTGCCCAGGCAGCATCGAGTTGACCGCCCAGAAGCGCGGCAATGGCAAATCCAAAGGCCACTGAAAAACCAACGTAGCCTGTGTAAAGCACAGGCGGATGAATGATCAGTCCGGGATCCTGTAACAGCGGATTCAGATCAGCGCCTTCCGGCAACGGGAACTGGCGTTGAAATGGATTTGACGTTAATAACATGAACAATAAAAAACCGACACTGATCAAGCCCATGATACCGATGACACGGGAGATGAAAATTTCCGGCAGATTACGGCTGAATTTTGCAACGGCCAGTGTCCAGGCACCAAGAATCAGTGTCCATAACAATAATGAACCCTCGTGCGCACCCCATACCGCAGAAATTCGATAGGCGACAGGCAATAATGTATTGGAATTGTTGGCCACGTATATCACAGAAAAATCATTAGTAACAAAAGCATGGATGAGTAGACAAAAAGTCAACACAAGAAATAAAAATTGCGCACAGGCCGCAGGCCGTGCCATGGCCATCCAACCGGCGTCATTGCGTGCCGCACCGATTAAAGGAAAGACCGCCTGTATAACGGCCATGGACAGGGCCATGATCAGGGTAAAGTGTCCAAGTTCGACAATCATTCCGGTTTGACCACTGAATTGACGGTGATAGGTTTATTTGCAGCAGCCAGGGCATCTGCTACTTCAGGTGGCATATAATTTTCGTCGTGCTTTGCCAGAACTTCAAAGGCCTCAAACACTCCATCTGATCGTAATTTTCCATTTGCAACAACACCTTTACCCTCTCTGAAAAGATCAGGCAAAATGCCATCATATACAACCGTAACGGTTTGCATTGTATCAGTAAGAACAAACTGGACAGTGAGGTTATCCGGATTGCGTACGACACTCTTTTCCTCTACAAGCCCACCGATACGGAATGGCCTGGATTGAGGTGCCTTGCCCGCCTGCACCTGAGATGGGCTGTAAAAATACAAAAGATTTTCCCGGAATGCCTTGAGTGCCAGTGTTGTTGCGATGGTCATACCCGCGACAATAAAACAGACTGCAAATACAACATTTCGCCGTTTGCGATTCATTTCTGCTGTTTTCGATGTACCTGAATTGCTATGGATCGAATTATCACTTTTTCACGGCACAAAGGAATAATGATATTGAGCACAAGCACAATAAAACAGAGCCCATAAGATGACCAGACATAAAAGGCATAACCACCCATGTGGAAGAATTCCTGAATTTCTGGCAGCATTATCTACTCCTCTCGCCTATGAGTTCACCAACCCATGCGCTGTTTCGTTCCAATGCAAGTAAATCACATCGTGCCCGCATCAATACTGCCGAAATGAAATAACACATATAAGCGAGCGCCATTAATAATAACGGAATTAACATGTCGATATGGATCGATGGAGCATCTAATTTACTGACAGTAGGGCCTTGATGCAGGGTGCTCCACCATTCAACTGAAAAATGAATAATCGGTATATTGATGATGCCGATTAGTGCGAGGATGGCACCTGCTCTCGCTGCCATGCGAGGGTCTTCAATAGCAGATTGAAGGGCTATATATCCCAGATAAAGAAACAGAAGGATCAATTCTGAAGTCAATCGCGCATCCCACACCCACCAGGCACCCCACATTGGTTTACCCCACAATGATCCTGTTGCCAGTGCCAGAAAAGTAAATGATGCGCCCAGCGGGGCACTGCTCCTCGCAATAACATCCATTATCTTGATCCTCCAGATAAGGCCAATGGTGCCGGCACCGGCCATAACGATATAAACGAAAAGTGACATCCACGCGCTTGGCACATGTACATAGATGATTCTCACGCTTTCCCCCTGTTGGTAATCCGGGGGAGAAAACAGCAAACCGCCGAATACACCGGCAACAAATAATAGCAAACAAGCCCCACCGAAATAGTGCACAAGCTTGCACGACAAGGCATAAAAGTTTTTTGGTGATGCAAATTGATTGATGTGTCTCAACATGTTTATCCAAACCGTATCCGCAGTGAAGTTGATGTGGCAAACGGGGCCAGCGTTATCGCCAGCACCAGTAATGCCCCCAATATGTAAATTTCCCCTGTAATTGGAAGACCCAATATCGCATTATCAATCGCGGCAATAGAGAAGATCAGAACTGGAATATAAAGTGGAAGTATGAGGAGAGCGAGTAATACCCCGCCCCCGCGAAGTCCCACAGTCAAGGCCATGACAGCGGAACCGACCATACTCAGAACCGGTGTGCCCAGCATCATTGTAATGAACAGGTATAACAATGATTCCACCGGCAGATTCAGTAATACACCCAGGAATATGCTTGCCAATATCAGTGGCGCGCCCGTTAACAACCAGTGTGCGGTAATTTTTGCCATGATGAGCAGCGTCATGGGATAACGGGATAACAACATTAATTCAAGACTCCCGTCTTCAAAATCTGAACGAAACATCATGTCCAGCGACAAGGTTGCTGACAGTAAAACGGCAATCCAAATCACGCCGGGCATAATACGCTGAAGCAAGTTTGATTCAGGGCCGAGAGCAAAAGGAAATATCATTACCACAATAAAAAAGAAAATTAATGGATTGGCAATTTCACTGCTGCGACTCAATCCAAGTGACAAATCGCGTTTCAAAATTGTCATAAAAACATCCAACAAATTACTTTTCATCATTTCCTAAAGAGTTAGTTTATTTAATATAACTTCCGGCAGATTCAACGACTCATGCGTGACAATGACCGCATTTCCTCCTTTTCTGGCATGGGTTGCAATCAAATCCTGCACCAGATGCCTGCCATTATCATCCAATGTTGTAAAGGGTTCATCCAGAATCCAGAGGCGTGCTTGTGAAATCAGCAGGCGCGATAATGCGACACGCCTGCACTGACCGGATGACAGTTTGCGAACCGGTATATCAGCGATGTCGGATAAATTCATTTGTGCAAGCGCCTCCATGAGGGAGAACTCCCGGTTTGATGACATTAAAGACCTGGCAACAACCAGATTTTCAAGCGGGGTGAGTTCAGACTTGATGCCATTGTTGTGTCCGATATAGTTTACTTCCCTGACGTACTCAGCAAGATCGTCGTTAATCGATCTGCCTTTCCAATTAACTTCTCCTTCTTCAGCTACAGCAAGTCCGCAAAGTATTCTGAGAAGACTGGTTTTTCCACTGCCGTTTGGCCCGTCTATCTGTAAAACTTCGCCGGAACATAACTGGAAACCGACATTTTCAAATATCAGCCGTTCGCCTCGTACGCATTTTAATCTTACTGCTTCCAGAACAGCAGAAGTGTTTTCATACATAAAAAAGGAAATAAGATGTAAAGGATGAATTGATTAAACTTATTCTTAAAAATTACGGTAATTCGATCAGGAATCGATCAACCTGTTTGCGTGCTTTATTCGGAACCTCTTCTGCATAACCATACCAAAACAGGCCAACAACAGTCTCAGCATCGGGATCAACCCAGATGAGATCATAAAACTTGCTCTCTTGAATGACATCTCCGGTATTCCATTTTACGCCTATACCCAGGCTCCATAAATACAACATAAGGTTCTGAACGGCGCAACAGCAGGCCGCATAATCTTCCTGCGCACGGACCGGATCATCTGATTTGTTGCAGGTCAGTACCAACCATCCCGGCATTTTTGACCAGCGTTCCAGTTTGATTTGAGCCGCTTTTTCGCCATGCTTTACGCCGACCAGTTCTGCGTTAAGTTGTGCAATGGCCTTGGCGGTTTTCGGTCCAACTAGATAAAAATGCCAGGGTTCAGTCAGATAATGATTCGGCGCCCAACGGGCAAGATTGATGGCTTGTTTAATCTCTTCGAGCGGCGGGACGGGGCTTGACTTGAATGCATAAATTGTCCGGCGGCCGGAAATCAGTTCTTCAATGGATTTATCTGATGTTCTTTCTGACATGGCTATAAAAATTCAGCGGCTCAAAATAATGAGAGAATTTTAATCTGCACTTGTTGCATACTTTTTCTTTTCAATGGCCCGCAACAGCTCATTCAATCTTTTCTGTGTCTTGGGATTATCAGTTACTGACTGGATTTCATGTACATAGTCCTCAGCCAGATCAAATTCCTTGTTTTCGATGGCCTGCCTGATATTTTTCTCGAATTTATCCGCGAGTTGCCTTAACTCCTGTCGTGCCGCTCTGTCCTGCGGGTTGGCGCTGATCCTTTCCTTCAGAGATTGCAGTGCGCGCCGTTCAGACTCTGGCACCAGACTTTGCGGTTCATCAATCTTCTCCTCCTGGATTACTGCTTGTTCGAGTTGTTGTTGTTCTTCCAGTTCCTGCTCTTTTAACAATTCCTGTTCCTTTTGCAATTGTGCCTGATGAGCTGCATCCAGTCTCTCCTGTGCTGCAGGTATTTCGGGATGCCCGGAATTAATGTCTCTGGCCCTGCGCAGATAACTTCCCGCCTGTGCAAGATTGTCATTTTCCAGGGCATGGTCCATCAAATGCAGATATTCAGCGACAACGTTATCAAGACCCTGCAAGGCCTCCGTATTACCCGGATCGAGATTTAATACCTTGCGATATTTCTCAACTGCATTATTCCCGGCGGGTGAAGACAAACGCAAAGCTGTTATATCCGCCTTTGCATCGGCCAGTAATTGCTCAATGATCCGCTCCTGTTCTTCTGCAGTTTTTGCTGCCTCGTCCGGCGGCTGCACGACTGGTTCAATTTCTGTAGTACTGTCAATAACCGGTTCCGTTACTTCAGGGCTGCTTGCACCGGTCATAACCTCATCTTTCTTCCTGCTGATATTAGTTAATACGGCCAGCAATACCAGTATGCCAAGAATAATGAGTCCCCATTTCAAAAGTTTTTTTATAACGCGGTATGTATTGTCAATTACTCTCTCGAAAGAAGACGGTTGTTCAACAGCTTCTGCAGTAATATTGGATTCCTTTTTAATGCGTGCTGTCTTGGCCATTACTGCCACTGTTTCCGCTTCACTGGTTGGTTTCATGGTTAACGCCTGATCCAATTTTTCCGGTACCTTTGACTTTACCGAAATACTATCGAATTCACGGCGCCATGCGGTAATCGTCTGAGGGCGATCTTCCGGTTTGAAGGCCAGGGCATGATCAATGGCAGCAAGAAAATTCTTCGAGTACTGGTCTTTTGCAATTTCCGCGGCAGGGACGAAAATATCCTTGTCGGTATGTAATATCGCCTCGCTTCTGTCCATGGAATCTGCGGGTGATATGCCTGTAACAGACCGGTACATGGTTGCGCCCAATCCGTAAATATCCGTCCATGGCCCCTGCTTGTTGCTCTTGCTCACATATTGCTCAAAAGGTGCATAGCCGGGCGAAACCATGGTAGTCAGCGTGCGCGTCTGTTCACTCAATGACTGGCGTGCTGATCCAAAATCGAGCAACACCGGGTTGTTATCTTCACGAATGTATATATTAGGTGGTTTGATATCGCGATGAATAAAATTGGCTGCGTGAATCGCCGCCAGACCATCGAGGATCGGCAACAGTATTTTTTTCAGTTCATCTTGTGCGAGTGTGTTCTTTTCCTTGAGAATTTCATGCATCCCCCTGCCCTGTTCATATTCCATGACCATATATGCGGTATTGTTTTCTTTAAATACCGCATGAACCCGGACAATATTAGGGTGTTTGAATCTGGCCAGGGTCTGGGC
>JACQHV010000007.1 GCA_016198885.1 Gammaproteobacteria bacterium | reverse complement strand
ATCCACGACCAGGCCCCACTGGAATTGCATGTGCTTTCGCCCATTGGATAAAATCTGCAACAATCAGAAAATACCCTGGAAAGCCCATTTTAACTATCACATCAAGTTCCGTTTCAAGACGAGTTTGATATTCCTGAATCTTTTCCTGATTGCTTTGTTCCGGTATTGATCGAAGTTTCAGGCCTTCTCTAGCTTCATGTCTCAACCACTCATCCTGGTTATAGTCATTTGGCACCGGGAAATAAGGTAAATAACTTTTACCCAGCGTAAGCTCAAGATTGCATCTTTGTGCAATTTTCAATGTATTTTCCACGGCCTCAGGTATATCCTGAAACAAGGAGATCATTTCTTCTGAAGAACGAAGATATTGTTGCTGGCTATACATTCGTGGTCTCCTTGGATCATTCAGCGTATATCCCTGTTGTATGCATACCCTTGCTTCATGCGCTCCATAAGCATCAGATGTGAGAAACCTCACATCGTTACTCGCGACCACTGGAATATTATATTTTCCAGCCATATCAATGACTGAATGTATATACTCCTCTTCACCTGTATGATTTGTGCGTTGAATTTCAAAATAAAAACGATCACGAAAAACAGACTGCCATTCTATAAGTAATAATCTGGCGTGTTCATATTTACCTGATAAAATTGCCTGTCCTATATTCCCATCCCTGCCTCCTGATAATGCAATGAGACCATCTCCATAATCATTCAGCCATTGCTTTGGTACATACGCCACTCCTTGTGACTGGCATTCCGTATAACTACGTGTTATCAATCTTGTCAAATTTTGATAACCTGCCAAATTTTGACATAGTAGTGATAATCTGCTCGATACCCTGGATTTTTCGTCCTCAATAATTCTTAGTTCGGTTCCGATTATTGGTTTTATACCGTAATTCTCAGCCGCCTGGTAAAACTTAATTACGGAAAACATATTACCCTGTTCAGTAATCGCAACCGCCGGCATTTTCGCTTCAGAAACTGCAGTGATCAAATCTTCTACACGTATTAATCCATCAACAAGGGAATATTCCGTGTGTATATTGAGATGTATAAATGTGGCTGACATTTACGTCTAACGTAAATCAAATATCAATAATTATAATAACCGCCTTACAGGCGCATAACTGCGACGATGTATCGGGCTTACTCCTAATTGTTCCAAAGCAAGGAGATGGGCTTTGGTCGGATAACCTTTATGAATTGCGAATCCGTAACCTGGATATTGAACATCCAGCTTGACCATTTCATGATCCCTGGTTACTTTGGCGATAATCGATGCTGCGGATATGGATGGTATTGTGCTGTCACCTCTCACTATCGCTTTAACTTGATAGTCCAGGTCAGGACAATGCAATCCATCCACAAGAACAATATTGGGTTGAATTGTTAAGGCAACAACAGCCCTGCGCATCGCAAGAAGGCTGGCCTGCAGGATATTTAAATTATCAATCTCATTAACATCCGCCCGGCATACTGCCCATGCTATGGACTTATCGTATATTTCATAAGCTAATTGCTCTCTTTTCCGCGCACTTAACCGCTTTGAATCCTTCAGACCGGAAATTGGTCTATCTGGATTAAGAATGACTGCAGCAGCTATAACAGGGCCTGCCAAAGGTCCGCGTCCGGCTTCATCAACACCCGCTATAAGCTTATATTGATTATACAAATTATAAAAATCAGGCATGGTAATTGATTATATCAAGCACTGCATTAGCTATTAATTGATCTGACAGGGGATGAATCTTCTGGTGTATCTCTGTAAATTCACGTACAAGTTCTTCCACGGATTGTTTATTATTCAACCATTTTAAAATCTCGGGCCCCATGATTTCAGGACGGCAATCGTATTGAATATATTCTGGTACGATTTGCCGTCCTGCCAATATATTAGGCAAGGATATATAAGGAATACGGATTAGTCGTTTTGCAATTTGATAAGTTAGCCAGCTGACTTTATAGGCTACTACCATGGGACGATTTAACAACATTGCTTCCAGTGCGACAGTCCCGGAAGCCAGTAAAATTACATCGGCGGCTTCCATAACATCAAGTGATTGACCGGTATAAATTGATATTTGTATTTCTGGAGTAATTTCTTCCATTTTCTCCATGAAAATACTTTTTGCATCTTCATTAACAAGATTGGCAACAAAGTGCAGATTATTGGTTCTTTTAATGCACCAGTCTGCTGTCCGCAGGAACGGTACGATCATTCTATTGAGTTCGCTATAGCGACTGCCAGGCATGATAGCAATAATATTCTTATCTAAAGGGAGATGAAGACGGGTTCTGGCTGCTGATTTATCCGTTTTTATATTAATCTTTTTTGCAAGGGGATGGCCGATGAATTTGACTGGTATTCCATATTTTTCATAATAGGGGGGTTCAAATGGAAACAGAGTCAACATCAAATCCACCGATTGTGCTATCGATTTCAAACGATATTCACGCCATGCCCAAATAGACGGACTCACGTAGTGAATAGTTTTAATTCCTGAACTGCGCAATGCTTTTTCAAGTGGAAAATTAAAATCGGGTGCGTCCACACCGACAAAAACATCCGGCGGATTCTCAATGAAATACTGTTTTATTTTGTGACGTATATTTAGTAATTCATAATACCGGGTAAAAACTTCTGAAATCCCCATTACTGCCAGTCTTTCAATAGGATATAACGACTGACACCCGGATTCGATCAATCTTTCCCCCCCAATGCCGATGACTTCAATATCAGAATGGAATTTTCTTATCGCATTAATCAAATCCGCGCCGAGTAAATCACCTGAAGTTTCTCCTGCAATAATACCTATACGGAGCATCAAACGTCATTACCAAGTGTTTAATAACAGAAACTAAAGCAGTGAAATGTATCTAACGTACAATTCCACGCTGTGATTTTGCGATAAACTCCGCAAAGTATGCAACCTCTTCATTCCCGGCAAGATGAGTTTGTAGCGCATCTAATGCTTGTTTTATCGTTAAACCCTCACGATAAACAATTTTATATGCCTTACGCAGTTTATTTATGGTTTCGCTCGAATATCCGTGCCGTTTTAAACCCTCCTTGTTCAAACCATTTGGTTTGGCAGTATTGCCTGATATCATCAGGTAAGGTGGTACATCTTTTACAACGACGGATGATATTGCAGTGAAGCTATGACGTCCTACATGACAAAATTGGTGTATGCCTGTGAATCCACCAAGCACTACATAGTCATCAATTACTACATGGCCGGCTAATGTCGCATTATTGGCAAATATTGTATGACTACCGATATTACAATCATGGGCAATATGAACATATGCCATAATCCAGTTGTAATGACCAATAATTGTTTTGCCACCTCCGTGTTCAGTACCGCGATTAATCGAGCAGAATTCCCGAATAACATTATGATTTCCTATCTCCAGTATGGAATTTTTATCATCATGATATTTTTTATCCTGTGGATCATCACCGATGGAACTAAATTGAAATATCCTGTTTGACGTGCCAATTTTTGTCGGTCCTTTAATCACAACATGCGGACCAATCCACGTAGAATCACCTATAGTGACATCCTGGCCTATTATTGAACATGGCCCAATAGAGACATCCTTGCCAATATGGGAATCTGGATCAATGACTGCCGTTGAATCAATCAAGAATCTGGTTCCATCACTGTCGTCAGTAATTCTGCTGATGCAATAAAGTGCTTATCTACTGTTGCAGTGGCGTTAAACTTCCATATATTCCGCCGTTCCTTTTCAAATTTTACATTAAGGATCAGTTGATCACCCGGCCTGACTGGCCGTTTAAACCGAACATTATCAACACCAACAAGATAATATAAATTACCGTCTTTAGTAACTTCTGCAGTTGACACACACCCCAATAGAGCCGCGGCCTGGGCCATTGCCTCAATGATTAGTACACCCGGCATTATAGGTGTCGATGGGAAATGTCCTTGAAAAAAAGGTTCATTCATTGAGATATTTTTCAACGCAACCAGTGAGTTATATGGTTCATATGACAATACCTTGTCTATCAACAGGATGGGATATCGATGTGGCAGATAATTCCTGATTTTATGTATGTCCAATGTGCCCATGATTTTAATCTGGATTGATTTGTCTATTTTGATTTTTTTTCAAGTTTAATCACGCGTGAATTAAGCGCATACAAATGTTTATAAGTTGCGATATTTTTTCTCCAGGTTTTTGCATCCATCGCAGGAACACCTGATGCATAGACGCCAGGTTTTTTAATTGAATTTGCAACACCCGTCATCGCCATGATAATCACATCATCCACAATCTCAATATGACCGCTGATTCCTGCAGCACCGCCAATCATACAACGCTTGCCAATTTTTGTACTGCCTGCGATCCCTACACAACCTGCAATTGCCGTATGTTCACCTATATACACATTATGACCAATCTGGACCTGGTTATCGATCTTAACACCATCATCGATGATTGTATTACCCAAAGCGCCTCTGTCTACTGTAGTATTAGCGCCAATTTCGACGTCATTCCCTATCTTCACACTGCCAATCTGAGGAATTTTCAGCCACTTTCCATTATCGTTGGCGATACCAAAACCATCGGCGCCGATTACTACACCGGGGTGTAATATTCCCCTTTTACCAATCTCTACACCATGGCATAAGACTACATTTGCAATAAGTCTGGTGTCTTCACCGATCGTAATATCATTACCTATAATACATCCTGGCCCAATATAAACATTGGCAGCGATTTTTGTATTACTTCCGACTGTTACATATGGACCGATACAGACTGTTGGATGAATATTTACGGAGTGAATATTAGCACTGACATGTATGCCTGGTTCAATGACAGTGTCCGGGTACAATAGTCTGGCGACATTTGCATACCCCAGATATGGATTCTCCATAACCAAAGCATGTACCGGACAGTCAACCAGATTTTCTGCTTTTAATATAACAGCAGAAGCCTTTGTTGATTTTAAAAAGTGTAGATATCGATTATTGGATAGAAAACTGATTTCACCAGTTGATGCGTTTTCTAATGTATCAACATTCCTTATCTCACAATCAGGATCACCATGTAATTCGGCATTGATATGCTTGGCGATTTCCTGAAGTGTGTATATCATGATTCATAAGTAGATGGGATTTATTGCAATTTATTATTGCCCACTTTCCTTACCTTGATTCTTTAAATATTCAATCACCTGATTCGTGATATCTGCCTTGGGGCTTGCGTAAACGACTGCAATATCACTCAACACGACATCATAATTGTTGTCTTTTGCTACTTGTTGAATTGCTTCTATAATTTGCTTTTGTATCTTGGCCAATTCTTCATTGCGCCTGAAATTGAAATCCTCCCTGAATTCATCCTGATTGCGTTTCAAATCCCTCTTCTTGTTGATGATATCACGCTCCAGTTTTACGCGTTCAGATTCACTCATGATCTCACCATCCTTGGTCAGGTGATCTTCAAGCTCTTTTAACGATTTCTGTTCCGCAACAAGTTGTTGATCCCTTGGGGCAAATTCTTTTTCAATGGTGCCCCGGATAACTTCTGCCTGCGGGTGTTGCTCAAGCACACGAATCGCATTGACAGCACCAATTTTGTACTCTTCTGCATATACAGACGTAATGAGTCCTGAGAACAGGAATAATATTAATAACACGGAAGTAAAATTTATGTTTTTCAATGATCTACTCCAAAATAATTTAAAAGGCCGAGCCAAAGGTAAATTGAAATGCCTGCAACTGGTCGTCTGGTTCATCACCAAAAGGTTGAGCAAAACTCATTCTAATTATGCCAAAAGGTGATACCCACATTCCACTAATTCCGACCGAATACCGTAATAAGCCAAAATCAACTGATTCATCTTCACCATAGACATTACCCGCATCAAAAAAACCGGTTATACGAGTAGATTTGATATCTCTGAAAAAAGGTACAGGTAAAATTACTTCTGCGCCACCTGTCAATTCAAAATTACCCCCAAGCGGCCGGCCATCAGAATCTTTCGGTCCCACGGTATTTTCCTCATAACCGCGTATTGAATCCGGACCACCTGTATAAAAATTTTCGAAAAACGGCAGTTCTTCTGTATCACTGTATCCTGCACCATATCCAACTTGACCCCTCAATGAAATAATATAATCCTCAAGAAAATTGGTAAACCATTGTGTCCTGTACTGGACCTTGTAAAACTCAAGAGAATTCCCTATAAATGGCAGGGCGATTTCAGCATTTATATTATGATATGTTCCGGCATCGGGTAATACGGCCTTGTTGCGGCTATCATAGGCATAATTGCCCAACAGTTTGAATATATCAAATTGATCACCATTTGCAGCGATAAATTCCTGCACCTCATCTGCAAAGTCACCATCATTGTTTATCGATGTATTTTCGTAATTTAATGCTGTCCTGAATGAATTAAATTCAGTCACAGGTATGCCCAGATTCACGCCACCGCCGTAGACACGGGAATCAAATGCCGTCACATTGGCATCCAGACCCTCAGTTTCGCGGTAGAAGGCATCAAATCCCCGGCTGATGCCATCAATGGTATAATATGGATTTGTATAACCCAGGCCGAATCTGCGATTTACATCACTGTTACTGAATGCAAAACTGACGCGCTTGCCGCTGCCCAGAAAATTTTCTTGTGTAACACTGGTCTGAAATATAATCCCTGCACTCTGGGAAAAACCGATGCCTGCACCCAGTTGTCCTGATTGTTGCTCAACAACAGTATAATTGACATCTACCTGATCAGTCGTCCCCTGCACTGCAGGGGTTTCCACATTGACTTCCTGGAAATAACCCAGCTTTTGTAATCGAACCTTTCCGCGCTCCACCTTTTCTGTGGATATCCACCCTCCTTCCGGCTGACGCATTTCACGCCTGAGCACTTCATCCCGTGTTCTGGTATTGCCGCTGAAATTAATCCGTCTTACATAGGCACGTTTCCCGGGATCAACAAAAAAAGTAACAGCGACTGTTTTGTTTTCCTTGTCAATATCGGGTACGGAATTCACGTTAGCAAAGGCATAACCTTCATTACCAAGACTATCTGTTATCGCCTTGGTACTTTTGGTCAGCGTGCCTAATGAAAATAATTCACCTTTTTTAACATCAATTAATTCGATTAAATCAGCTTCAGGTAATACGAGGTCGCCTGCCAATTTAACCCCGGAGATAGTGTAGGGCTCTCCTTCAGAAATATTGATGGTGATATAAATATCCTTTTTATCAGGTGTAATGGATACCTGGGTTGAATCAACATTGAAGTTGATATAACCACGATCGAGATAATAGGTACGTAAGGATTCCAGATCTGCGCTCAGTTTCTCACGTGAATATTGATCAGACTTGGTAAAGAAAGAAATCATTGTGGGTGTAGTTAATTTAAATACTTTCAGCAACTTTTTTTCACTGAAGGCATCATTTCCTACAATATTAATTTGACGGATCTTTGCTGCAATTCCTTCTGATATATCAATAGTGACAGCGACACGATTGTTTTCCAAAGGTGTTACGGTTGACTCGATACCAACAGCATATTTACCCAGGGAAAAATATTGCCGTCTGAGTTCCTGCTCCAGTTTATCAAGCTGTGATTGATTAAAGACGCGGCCTTCAGCAAATCCGATCTGTTTCAAGCCATCCAGGAGATCTTCAGTGCGAATATCCTTGTTTCCATTTAATGTGATACTTCCTATTGCCGGCCTCTCTTTAATGATAAAGACTAAAACTCCACCATCACGTTCAAGGCGTACATCTTCAAATAATCCGGTCTTGAACAGCGCCCGGACGGCCTCTGCCGAACGTTCATCATCAAAAGTATCGCCCACTTTCATGGGCAGATAATTAAACACCGTCCCGGGCGTGAGACGCTGCAATCCCTCGACGCGGATATCTTCAATGACAAATTCCTGGGCTGCGAACAGGTAACCAGGTAAATGCAAAGACAGAATTATTGTATAAACTAATATCTTAAGAAGATGATGCATGTAATAGTTTTTAATGTTTTAAACAGCCTTCATCCTATCAGACGCATAATATCGTTATAGAATACCAATATCATCAATCCGAGTAACAGCGCGAGACCTATCTGCTGTCCAAGCATTTGTACAGTCTCTGATACCGGGCTCCCTTTTACGAATTCTATAAGGTAATACATTAAATGCCCACCATCCAGTAAAGGTATAGGCAACAAATTCAGCACACCCAGACTGACACTGACAATGCCAAGAAACCATAGAAATGCAGCGATTCCATTTTCCGCGGAATCACCTGCATATTGTGCAATACTGATTGGCCCGCTTAGGTTCTTATAAGAGGCCTTTCCTGTAATTATTTTACCCAGCATTCGCAATGTTACCCAGGACATGGTCCATGTCCTTTCGATAGCTTTTATAAAGGCAGGAAATACTGCATAGGATTCCTTTGCAAATAACGTTAATGGAGGTTTATTGGCAGCACCGATAAATCCAATTATGCGTCCATCATCTGTTTCTTTTTTATCTGGCCGTAATAGCAATACCAGATGTTCTTCATTACGCATGATATCAACAGTCAGATTTTCTTCCGGGTGTGCCTGGATAAATTCAACCCATTCTCCCCAATCAGAGATACTTTTTCCGTCAACCGCAATAATTCTATCTCCTGTTTTAAATCCCGCTTTTTCTGCTGCAAGACCGGTATTCAAACTGCCAATAACTGCAGGGGCTTTAATCTGCACCGGTTGAACGCCCACTCTCTCCAAAATCCCCTGCTCGGCGAGATCATCAATTGACACATCTTTCAGATCAATGATCAAGGCATATTCTGAAGCTTGGGAATCCCGCACTGTGAATTGTACTTTCCCTCCTTCAATAACATCATTAATCAGGGCATCTACGACCATGGTCCAGGTGGCCGTTTTGTGTGAATCAATTGCGATAATCTCATGACCTGGTTTCAAACCTGCCTCTTCAGCAATTGAACCTGGTGTTACGATACCTATGATTGGTTTCAAGCCCGACAGCCCTATCATATACATTATCCAATAAGCCAGGATTGCAAACAGAAAATTGAATAACGGACCAGCCAGGACAATCATGAATCTTTGGCCAATGGGCTTTCGATTAAAGGCACGATCCACCTCATGCGGGAGGACTGTCCCTTCCCTTTCATCCAGCATTTTGACATAACCACCTAAGGGCAGGGCTGCAACAACCAGCTCACTTTTATCCTTGCCAAAATACCGTTTCCATAAGGGGCGGCCAAAACCGACTGAAAACCTCAGAATCTTTACATCATATCTCCGTGCCACCCAGAAATGTCCATATTCATGAAATGTGATCAATACCCCCAGGGCAAATATAAAAGCAAATAGATGTTGCAGGAAATCAATCATGCAACGAGCTCCTGGACCATGTATCTGGCATATTCCCTGGCTGCAATATCATCAGCGAGAATAATCTCCAGTGTTGCTGCTGTATGAGAAGGAACATGAGCCAGGGTGGTTTCTACTACTTCTGCAATGCTGGTAAATCGAATATTCCTGTTGAGAAATTCTTCTACGGCAATTTCATTTGCTGCGTTGAGTATTGCAGTTGCCGTTCCTCCTAGTTGCATAGCCTCTCTGGCCAGACGCAGACAGGGAAAGCGCTCAAGGTCTGGAGGCTCGAAATCAAGTTGTGCGATATCGAATAAATTAAGACAGTCTACGCCTGACTGGATCCGTTCTGGCCAGGCGAGAGCGTAGGCTATAGGTGTGCGCATGTCTGGATTGCTTAATTGCCCCAACACTGATCCATCGATATATTCAACCATGGAATGGATGACACTCTGTGGGTGCAGGACTACCTGGATGTGATCCGGTGTGGTATTAAATAACCAGCAGGCTTCAATTATCTCAAGTCCCTTATTCATCATCGTGGCGGAATCCACTGAAATCTTGCGTCCCATGACCCAGTTTGGATGTGCGCACGCCTGATCGGGCGTTACCCTGTGTAATTCATTTAATGGAGTTGTACGAAATGGGCCACCTGATGCAGTCAATAATATACGGTTTACACCGGATTCTTTGAGTCCATTATTAAATGCTGATGGCATGCACTGAAAAATAGCATTATGTTCACTATCAATCGGCAATAATTCGGCCTGATGCTCACGCACGGCATCTATAAATATCTGGCCTGACATGACCAGTGATTCCTTATTGGCAAGCAGGATGCGTTTGCCCGATTTTGCTGCTGCTAGCGTGGGTAAAAGGCCGGCAGCACCAACAATGGCCGCCATGACATAATCAGTCTCTTCAATTTCGGCGACATGTTGCAATCCTTCAGGTCCTGCCAGTACTTCGGTGCTTTTGCCATGAAGTATTTTTTGTAATTGTCCGGCACATGACTCATCTGCCATTACGGCATAACGCGGTGACCAGTCAAGGCATTGTTTGGCGAGACTTTCCACATTGCGGTTTGCCGTCAGTGCGACAACACTGAATCGATCCCGGTGCTGTGAAATCACATCCAGCGTATTGACTCCAATGCTGCCGGTGGCGCCAAGGATAGTCACTCCAATCACAATCTGCCCTCCAAAAGCCACACCCCGGTAACAAATACCGGAACTGCAGAGGTTAAACTGTCAATGCGATCCAGTACACCGCCATGCCCCGGTAACAGTCTTCCACTGTCTTTCATGTTCGCGTTACGTTTGAACATGCTTTCCACCAAATCACCCAGAATTGAAAAAACAACAGTGACCAGACACAGGGCAAACAAGCGGATAATATCAATTCCTTTCATCTCCTTTAGTATGACATATCCCAAAACCGGCAACATTGATGCCACAAGCCCTCCCATGACACCCTCCCAGCTCTTGGCAGGACTGATTCGGCTGGCCAAATGCCGCTTACCCCACCATCCTCCTATAAAAAAAGCTGTACTGTCAGCCACCCATATGAGGACAAAAAGCAACAATATTTGCTGTGGTCCGGCAACAGACTCATGTAGATTGATCAGGCCTGTCCATGCCGGGATCAGGATAATACATCCTATCATTGCTTTTACCATTTGATTCGACGGGATGAGTACTCTTCCCCGCTGATAGGAAATGACAATTATCCATGCAAAACACCACCAGATTAAGCTGAAAATAACAATTGTATTAACCCAGTTTGTTGCGCGCAGAAAATAGACACATACAAGAAGGGCAGTCATCAATAGCAGATAAATGGTTCTGTGAATAATCTTGTGGTAACCCGCAAGTCCCGCCCATTCCCAGGATGCTATACCGATAAATATTCCCATCAGCAGGGAAAAAACAGGATGAGAACTTGCCACAATACAGATAACAATTACAGCGCCCAGAAAAGTAGCTGTAAGGACGCGCTGCTTAAGCACGTTTTTCTCGCTTTATTTGCTCACTTGTACGGCCAAAACGGCGTTCGCGATTCGAAAACCATATCAGAGCTGACTCGAAGTGTTCCGGTGTAAAATCAGGCCAGAGTCGTTCAGTAAAATACAATTCTGTATATGCCAGTTGCCAGAGCAGATAATTGCTTATTCGCATTTCTCCGCCGGTACGGATAAAGAGATCCGGCTCCGGCAAATCCGAGAGTGAAACAAAAGAATGGATCATTTGCTCATCAATTTCATCTGCACAGATATCATTACACCTGATTTTATTTACCAACAATTTAAATGCGTTGGTAATGTCCCACCTTCCCCCGTAGTTCGCCGCAATCACAAACTGCATGCCAGTATTACGACAAGTTATCTTTTCTGCTTCTCCGATAGAAGACTGAAGCTTGCCGGGAAACGCAGTGCGATCACCGATAAATCGTATCCTGATATTATTCCCGTTAAGATTATCTATTTCCTGTTGCAGAGATGATATAAACAGTTCCATCAATCTGGAGACTTCTGAACCTGGACGGTCCCAGTTCTCACTGCTGAAAGCATACACAGTTAACGCTTCAATTCCTTTTTCAGCGCTGTTGGCTACAATTTCGCGCAGTGCACTTACACCCGCCTTGTGTCCTGCTATTCTCGGTAAGCCACGTTGTTTTGCCCATCGGCCATTGCCGTCCATAATAATGACAACATGTCTTGGCAATCTGTTATTTTTTACAGCAGTTACATGCGCCATGGGATTGTTCAGACCTGACTGATGAAGCGATTGGCTGCGAATTAGAATTCCATCAATTCTTTTTCTTTTTCTTCCAGAACCATCTCGATTTGTGCAATATGGTCATCAGTCAATTTTTGCACCTTCTCTTCACTTCGTTTTTCTTCATCCTGAGTGATGTTTTTTTCCTTGATCTTTTCCTTAAATGAATGGATGGCATCACGTCGTACATTGCGAATGGCTACCCTGGCTTTTTCAGCTTCAGCACGTACAACTTTGATTAACTCCTTGCGTCTTTCCTCAGTCAACGGTGGAAGTGGCACGCGTATGATATCACCTGCAGTTATGGGATTAAGCCCCAGATCGGAATTCAGGATGGCCTTCTCAATATTAGGTATTGCATTCTTGTCCCAGGCGGTAATACTCAGTGTCCGGGCATCCAGGACACTGATATTTGCAGTCTGGTTCAGCGGAACAGCTGAACCATAGTAACTAACAGTAATATGTTCAAGCAAACTGGTATGCGCGCGCCCGGTCCGGATTTTAGCCATTTCATGTTTCAAGGCCTCCAGAGTTTTATTCATGCGCCGGTCAGTATCACTGATTATTTCCTTAGCCATCAGAAATCACTCTATAGATTATTTGTCACCAGTGTGCCTTCGTCCATGCCTTGTACTGCACGCATCAGTGCGCCAGCTTTAGTCATGTCCAGCACCCTTAGAGGCATGTTATTTTCCCGGCAAAGTACTACTGCGGTTGCATCCATCACACCGAGTTTACGTTCCAATACTTCATCATAACTCAATGTTGCATAACGTTTGGCCTTTTTATCCTTAACAGGATCAGTAGAGTATACTCCATCTACCTTGGTCGCCTTGATCAGGAGATCGGCGTTGATCTCAATCGCCCGCAGGCTTGCAGCAGAATCAGTAGTGAAAAATGGATTGCCGGTACCTGCGGCAAATACCACAATACGTCCCTTTTCCAGGTGGCGTATGGCACGCCGCCGGATATAATCCTCACAAACCTCATTAATCTTGATGGCTGACATGACACGAACGTGCCTGCCCATCTGCTCCAGTGCATCCTGCAAGGCCAGTGCATTTATGATAGTCGCAAGCATTCCCATATGATCGGCTGTTACCCGGTCCATACCATCGGCCGCCAATCCAGCGCCCCTGAAGATGTTACCTCCGCCAATTACAATAGCGATTTCAACCTTCACGTTTGCCAGTTCATTCACTTCATTGGCGATACGGCGTATAACAGCAGGGTCAATGCCATAAGCCAAGTCTCCCATCAATGCCTCACCACTGAGTTTTAACAGAACCCGTCGATATAGCAGTTCTTTTGACGGGGCAGACAAGAGACTTATGCTCCCCTGGCCTGAGCCATAACTTCTTCGGCAAAATTATCAGTGCGTTTTTCCAGTCCTTCACCGACTTCATAGCGAATAAAGTGGTTTACTTTTGCCTCCGCATCGCCCAGTAATTTTCCAACCGTCAGATCAGGATCTTTGACAAACGGTTGTCCCAACAGGGTAATCTCCTTCAGAAACTTATTTAACCTTCCACCGATCATTTTTTCTATGATCTCAGGCGGCTTGCCGGTATCCTGCGCTTGAGCAATCAGAATTTCCTTCTCCTTCCTTATCAATTCAGGTGATAAATCTTTTTCTGCAACACAAATCGGCTTGCTCGCAGCGATATGCATGGCGATATCTTTTGCCAATGCATCATTACCACCATGCATTGAAACAATCACTCCAATACGTGTTCCGTGTAAATAGGTACCAAGTTTTGATCCATTATTCTGCACAAGTGTAAAACGGCGGATACTGATATTCTCTCCTATTTTCGCCACCAGTTGCTGGCGCGTTTCCTCAACAGTCCGCCTGGTGTTTCTGCGAATGGGCATCTCCATCAACACCTCAACACTGGCAGGATGATTGGCCAGAATGCATGAGGCGACTTCATCACCAAAGGACTTGAAATTATTATCTTTGGCTACAAAATCTGTCTCTGAATTTACCTCCAGGATTACTGTATCACCCGTCCTCTGATTTTGCCGGATAACAATATTACCTTCCGCAGCAATACGACCGGCCTTCTTGGCTGCCTTTGCAACACCTGATTTACGCATGGCTTCAATAGCTGCCTCGATATCTCCTCCGGCCTCCTGCAAGGCTTTTTTGCAATCCATCATGCCGGCGCCCGTGCGTTCACGCAGTTCCTTTACCATTCCAGCTGTTACCTGCATATCATTTATTACTCTCTTACACTCAATATCTGGCTGTCGATTGGGATTCAACTCGATTTCTTTCTGGTCGCTTTTTTCCTGACTGCTTGTTTCTCGATTTTTATTTTTCTGGTTCTCTTTTTCGCTACCTTGTCTGCAGGTATCACTTCGGCCTTCGTTTCATCAGTTATCGGTGTTTCTACCTTTTCCTCAACTGTCTTTTTCGCCTTTACCTTGCTTTCAATTGCGGGTTCAATATCCTTCCTCTTCATCATCTTCCTTTTAACCTTGACTTTTGATGTCAATTCATCCTCTGTTGCGGCAATAGGTGCACCTTTATCATCCAATTCAACAAATTCATCGGCTTCACCTGCAGCACCAATATGTGCAATTGACTGACGGGCTTCAATAATCGCGTCAGCGATGCCTTTGGTGTACAATTTGATTGAACGTATCGCATCATCATTCCCGGGGATAACGTAATCAATTCCATCGGGGCTGTTATTGCTATCAACAATACCAATGACCGGTATCCCAAGCTTCTTTGCTTCACTGACAGCGATATATTCATAACCAACATCAATGATAAACAAAGCATCAGGCAATCTGGGCATGTCTTTAATACCTGACAGACTGCGCTCAAGCTTAAGTCTCTCATGTTTATGCCTTAACAAGTCCTTTTTACTCATTCGATCAAGACCTCCTTCTGCCTCCAAGGCATCAAGATCTTTAAGCCGGTTAATAGATTGCCTGACCGTCTTATAATTGGTTAACAGGCCACCTAACCATCTGCGATTAACATATGGCATTTCACAGCGCTGGGCTTCTTCCTGGATTATCGCCTGGGCGGCGCGTTTGGTTCCGACAAACAGGATAGTTCCCTTTCGGGCTGCCATTTTGCTGATAAAATTGATTGCCTCGTTATATAAAGGCAGGGTCTTTTCCAGATTTATAATATGTATCTTGTTACGTTGGCCGAATAAATAAGGGGCCATTTTGGGATTCCAGAACCGGGCCTGATGGCCAAAATGAACCCCGGCTTCCAGCATTTCACGCATGGTGACATTGGACATTATATGTTTCTCCTGTAGGGTTATGCCTCCGCACACACTATGTATCAACCTGCTCACCCTTGGGTGGCCGGCACCCCATACACAGTTATAGTGTGCGTGTGACGTTTATTTGTAAAAACTGCGGGCGCTTTATAACATAGAAGCCTTGTGATAACAAATGCTTAGCAATTACGCAATGATTTTCAACTATGCCGGTCTCCATCAAAAATCCTGAAGAAATCGAGAAAATGCGGCTTGCAGGCCAACTGGCTTCCGTGGTCCTGCAGATGATAGAACCCTATGTCGAGCCGGGAATAACCACTGGTGAACTTGATAGAATATGCCATGACTATATAGTCAATTCACAACATGCCATTCCTGCCCCACTACATTACCGTGGATTTCCAAAATCTATCTGTACATCAGTTAACCATGTTGTCTGTCATGGGATCCCCGGTGACAAAAAACTAAAAAAAGGCGATATCATCAATATCGATATTACAGTTATCAAGAATGGTTATCATGGTGATACCAGTAAAATGTTCTTTGTGGGCGCTCCCTCCATACGCGCCAGGCGTCTGGTACAGACCACCTATGACTGCATGCGGCTTGGTATAGAAATGGTAAAACCCGGCGTCCATCTGGGTGATATCGGTTATGCCATTCAACAGCACGCCGAGTCTCATAATTATTCCGTGGTTAGAGAATATTGCGGACATGGGATTGGAAAGGAATTTCATGAAGATCCACAGATTTTGCATTATGGGCAGAAAGGAACCGGATTGATTCTTGAAAAGGGTATGACATTTACCATTGAACCAATGATCAATGCCGGCAAGCGACATATAAAACTCTTATCAGATAACTGGACCGTTGTGACAAAAGACAGAAGCTTATCTGCACAATGGGAACATACCATATTTGTCACCGCTGATGGTTTCGAAGTTTTAACAAAACGTCCGGAAGAAGAATTCTGATCGAAATGGTTCTCTATGATTACTGATCAACAATTGTTTGACAGTCAGTCATTCACAACAGCGCTGCGTGCTGATACCACCCCATTACGACTGTTCAAACAAACCCTGACTTCTGGCCGTCAAATTCTCAATGAATTATTTGAGGCTGGTATATCCGTAAAAACACTTGTATACAAACATGCCTGGTTTATTGATCAATTGCTTGTACAGGCCTGGCAGCACACTATCGCAACAGAAGATACGGCACTTGTCGCAGTCGGAGGTTATGGGCGTGGCGAATTACATCCTGCTTCGGATATTGATTTAATGATTCTGGTAAAACCCGGGAAGAATAATCAAATAAGCCAGGAAATAGAAAAATTCATAATCTTTCTCTGGGATATCAGACTGGATGTTGGCCATAGTGTCCGTACTGTCAAGGATTGCATACGTGAAGCACGGAATGACATAACCGTTGCTACCAACATCATGGAATCACGGCTTTTAACAGGCAATCAGGAACTATTTCAACAGATGCGTTATAGCACTGGTCCTGACAAGATTTGGCATACAAAAAATTTCTTTGAGGCGAAGTTGGCAGAGCAAATCGAACGGCACCATAAATATGACGATACAGACCATAAGCTTGAACCGAATATAAAAGAAAGCCCCGGGGGGTTACGCGATATCCAGATGATCGGCTGGGTGGCAAAAAGACACTTTGGCGCAAACACACTGCATGACCTCGTAAAACACGGTTTCCTCACTGAAGAGGAATATAAAATACTGGATGGAGGACAGACATTTTTATGGAAAATTCGCTCTGCATTGCATTATTTAACAGGAAGACGTGAAGATCGTTTATTGTTTGATCATCAGAAAAGTCTGGCTTACGCCTTCGGTTTTCACTCGCAGGATAATACCGGTGTTGAGCAATTCATGAAGATGTATTACCAGACAGCGCGTGAATTAAACCGGTTGAATGAAATTCTATTGCAACATTTTCAGGAAGCGATTATTTATGCCAAACGCAGGGAAAAAATAAAGCCGCTTAATAAACGCTTTCAAATACGGCATGAATTTATTGAAGTTTGTAATGACAATATATTCAAGCATTATCCATTCGCCATGCTTGAAATGTTTCTGCTCATCCAGCAGAACCCGCTTATTAAAGGTGTGCGTGCAAGCACCATTCGTTTAATACGTAAGTATTCTTATTTGATCGATGAGAATTTCAGACGCGATATTCGCAATCGCAGTTTGTTCATGGAGATAATCAGGCAACCGCGGCACGTTGGACATGAACTCAGGCGTATGCATCGTTATGGAATTCTCAGTAATTATCTTCCGGTATTTGGTGCAATTGAAGGTTTGATGCAATTCGATCTCTTTCATATATATACAGTCGATGAACATATCCTCTTCGTTGTCCGAAACATGCGGCTATTTGGCCTTCCCGAGAGAGCCAAAGAATATCCTTTATGCAGTAAAATCATGGAGATCCTGCCCAAGCAGGAATTACTGTATCTGGCAGGCCTGTTTCACGATATAGCCAAGGGGCGTGGCGGAGATCATTCCCGGTTGGGGGCCAAAGATGCCCAGGTATTTTGCAAGACACATGGCCTGAGTGATTATGACTCAGAGCTTGTTGCCTGGCTTGTTGAAAAACATTTATTTATGTCCAAAACAGCCCAACGCAAGGATATCAGCGATCCGGACATTATCAACCACTTTGCCACTGAAGTGGGCGATCGCAATCATCTGAATTATCTTTACCTTCTTACCGTCGCTGATATAAGCGGTACTAATCCGGCGTTATGGAACAAATGGAAAAATGCACTGTTTGAAGAGCTATATCACAAAACACTGCTGGCACT
>JACQHV010000032.1 GCA_016198885.1 Gammaproteobacteria bacterium | reverse complement strand
GATCTGATCAGCGGTTCCCTCGGCAATTATACGGCCATCATTGACGATATAGGCACGATCACAGGTCCCCAGTGTTTCACGTACATTATGATCAGTTACAAGGATCCCGATCCCGTGCTGGCTGAGATAACGGGTAATGCGTTGTATATCATTAATTGATATGGGATCAATTCCGGCAAAGGGTTCATCAAGCAACAAAAACTGTGGTTCAGAGGCCAGAGCGCGTGCAATCTCAAGGCGTCTTTGTTCCCCTCCGGACAGACTTGCCCCAAGGTTGTCACGCAGATGACTGATATGAAATTCACGCATCAGGTTTTCCAGCCGTCTCTGGATCTGTGTCTCGTCCAGATGAAGTCGCGTTTGCAGGATGGCCATTATGTTTTCCGCCACGGTCAGCTTGCGGAATACTGAAGTTTCCTGGGGAAGGTAACCCAGTCCCAAATGTGATCTTTGATCCATGGGCAAGTCGCCTATTTCCTGTTGATTAAGATGTATGGTGCCGCTGTCACATGGAATAAGGCCGACTATCATATGGAAGCTGGTGGTCTTGCCGGCACCGTTGGGGCCAAGCAGGCCAATAATTTCACCAGAATGGACCGTCAGGCTGACATCCCTGACGACCTGGCGTGATTTAAATGTTTTACTGATGTGTCTGACTGAAAGTATGCTCATACAGGCATTATATCCTTGAGCAAAAGGACGGTTTTACATGTTTTGCTTTTCAGCAGAATTGAAATTGGAAATATTGTTATTTTTATTCTTCTTTTTTCTTGGGTTTTATAATGATTTTGACCCGATCATCTTTCTGTGCGGCTGAATCCCCGTCTTTTTCAGATGCATCTGTTTGTGATTTCCCATGAGCCCTGATTTGGCTTAGCGCGGTATCATATTCAATCCTGTTGCCACTGAAGCGGAATTCTTCCTGTTTAACCAGGGCGTTATCGATAAGCACAATCAGGTTTTTCAATTCGTAATATTCCATGCGCAAGGCCTCGGCTTCATCGTATATATCACTCTCGTCGGGAAGCTGCCGGTAGGTGGCAGGGCGTCCTTCCAGGATAACGGTCTCGAGATCTTCATCTTCTGAAAAATAGACGGTCATGGTGTCACCGGTCATGCGTATGCTGCCCTGGGTGACAACGACATTACCGTGATAAACCGTGACCCCTTTTTTATCATCCAGCTCGGCACTATCCGCCTCAATCTCGATCGGCTGATCCTTGTCAGTCGACAGAGCCCATGTATGCAGGCTGATTGAATATATAAGTACAAGAACGGGAAATTTAATCAGTTTGTTCAGGTAATATTTTTCCGTGCACATTGTGTAATAACTCAAGTCGATTTTCTTTAAAGTAGGCGCGAACGCCGGTTGAATTTACGATCATTCTTTTGCCCGTCATGGTTGCGGGTTTGTCCGTTTCTGCATATTCCTGATCCATCAATATCTTTACATCGCTGGTGATAATTTCCAGTTTACGCTCTCCCGCCTCATCATCCTGCCACAGCTTCACATTGCCACTTAATAGAATAACCTCATTATCCGCCGTAACCCAACCTTTATCGGCAATGATCATGATGGGTAATTTATCCTTGCGGAAGACCTCCAGCATGGGTTTCAGCAGTTCGGTGGTGTTGTCATCCGGATAATGCGCCATGTATTCAGCACGCAATTTGTTTTTTGCAGTCCCGTCCTCTTCCATGGTTATTGTAGTGAAATTTTCCATATAATAATCCGGCTCATGTGACAGTGCATTTGTGGTTGTAGGCTTTTTGCCAGCCAGGTAGTTCAGCAGCCAGGCACTGCCTATCGTCAACATACCCAGCACAATCAAAATTTTCAAGCGGAGAGACATGGTAATTCGATTCGGAATTTAATTTCCGGGCTGCAATGCGTAACGTATCTTGATCAATGTTTGAGGAAGTGTTGTATCTGCATTTGTAATGTGCCCTGAGATTGCATAATCAGTTCGCAAACCTCCCGGGCGGCGCCGTTGCCACCAGCCGCATTTGTCGTCCAATGCGCATGTTCTTTAACAATGGGATGGGCATCAGCAACAGCAATTGCCAGGCCGGCACGGATCATCGCGGGCAAGTCCATAAAATCATCACCGATAAAAGCCGTTTGCTCCTTGCTTAACTTTAATTTTTCCATTAATTCCAAAAAAGCCCTCCCTTTATCATTTTGTCCCTGATAAACATATTCAATTCCCAGCGATGTCATGCGTTCAGAGACAATGCGGGATGACCGCGCTGTAATCACTGCGATAAAACAACCGCTCTCACGCAACATTACCAGTCCCTGGCCGTCGCGCACATGAAAAATCTTGTACTCATCCCCGCTTTCACCAAGGATAAGACCGCCATCGGTCAAGACACCGTCAACATCGAAGACAACCAGGCGTATTCGTTTCGCCTTCTCGATGATATCTTGCATGAAATCAGACTACCCTTGCTCTCAGCAGATCATGCATATTGAGAATACCGATGAGTTTGTTCTGATCATCAACTACCAGTAACGCATTGATCTTGCAATCCTCCATCATCGCAAGCGCCTCGGCAGCAAGACGGTCTTTATCAATCGCCTTGTATTTGCGTGAAATAAGCTTGCCGATTTTCATTTTGTGTATATCGACTCCGCCATCAAGCGCCCGCCTGAGGTCGCCATCGGTAAAAATGCCAATCACACGATCGCTCTTGTCAACGATTGCTGTTGTACCCAATCCCTTTTGAGTCATCTCAACCAAAGTATCCTTGAGCAGGGTATCTTCATAAACACGGGGTATCTCCTTGTCTGTGTGCATGATGTCATTGACATGCAAAAGGAGGCGTCGACCGAGAATCCCGCCGGGGTGGGCCTGGGCAAAGTCGTCTGCACTGAAACCGCGGGCTTCCAGCAAGGCAATTGCAAGTGCATCACCCATCGCAAGCGCGGCGGTGGTACTGGCCGTTGGCGCAAGCCCCAGTGGACAGGCCTCCTGTTTTACACTGACGTCAATATTAACGGTGGCTGCCCTGGCCAGGGTGGAATTGGGATTACCGGTCAGAGTGATAAGCGGTATGTTAAGGCGTTTGATAACAGGTAATAAGGTAATGATCTCGTCTGTCTCGCCGGAGTTAGATAGCGTAATCACCACATCATCTTTTGTAATCATACCCAGATCGCCATGACTGGCTTCACCGGGATGGACAAAAAATGCAGGGGTGCCGGTGCTGGCCAGTGTTGCGGCAATCTTGTTGCCGATATGGCCTGATTTGCCCATGCCGATAACAACAGTACGGCCCTCGCATTCAAGTATATATTGACAGGCGGAGGCAAACTTCTCATCAATACGCGCAGATAAATCTGCGATGGCATTAGTCTCGGTCTTGATAACCGCACGACCAAGCTCAATCAACTTCTTCAAGTCATGTTTTTTTGCAGCTTTATTCATAGGCAAACAGCCAGCCACTCATACTGCCATGAGCAATCAGTCAATCTTGGCAAGTGATAAAACACCCGGATATTCTAGTATGATGCAAGTATTTAATATTTACTATTTCATTCGGAATTGTTGTGCTGATGGTGCAATATATTTTTTTGACAGTGATTGATAACCATGTCTGATCGTCTGGAACAGCTACACACCTGGTTACGGGACGAACTTGAGTTAAAAAATTATTCTCTTCTGCCCGCATCCGGGGATGCCAGTTTTCGCAGGTATCTCCGGCTTCAATATGATAATCAGTCTTATATAGTAATGGATGCGCCGCCCGCACGTGAGGATTGTAAGCCGTTTGCTGACATTACGAAACGCTTACGGGCCTCCGGTGTTAATGCGCCCGCGATTCTAAATCAGGATCTGGAGCAGGGATTTTTGCTGCTGACGGACCTCGGCTCTGATCTCTATCTGAATGTTTTATCGGTTAGCAATGCAGATAAACTTTATGGGGATGCATTATCCGCCCTGGTAAAAATTCAGAAGAATAGTGATTGCACCGGACTGCCACCCTACAGTGAAGCCCTGCTTATGAACGAAATGGGATTATTCAGGGACTGGCTGCTGGACAGGCATCTTGGTATTTCGCTCGGTAAAAAGGAGCATGCCGGCCTGAATAAAATATTTCTATTTCTCGAAGAGTCAGCCCTGTCACAACCGAAAGTCTTTGTGCACAGAGATTATCATTCACGCAATCTTATGTACTGTAAAACGCATAATCCGGGCATTTTGGATTTTCAGGATGCCGTAGTGGGACCCTTTACTTACGATCTCGTCTCCTTGCTTAAGGATTGCTATATCAAGTGGCCGAGGCGACAGGTAAATAACTGGGCAATAGATTTTTACCACCAAATCTGTACGGGTGAAACAGAAGAGGCCCGTTTTCTACGCTGGTTTGATCTCATGGGAGTACAGCGGCAACTTAAGGCCAGCGGTATTTTTGCGCGGCTCTATCACCGGGATGGCAAGGCAGGTTATCTTTTCGATATTCCCAGGACGCTGTCCTATGTCCTTGATCTTGATCAGGACTATCCTGAACTTGAACTTCTGATTGAATTGGTCCGTTCCAAAGTGACCCCCGTCCTGAACGAGGTAAATAATACATGCATGCCATGATCCTGGCCGCGGGACAGGGGGAACGCATGCGGCCATTGACCAATACCCTACCGAAAGCAATGCTGGAGTTAAACGGCAAGCCATTGATTCAATATCAGGTTGAATATCTGGTGCATGCCGGCATCAGGGAGATCGTGATCAACCATGCCCTCTTTGGCGATCAAATCGAGGCCCATCTGGGGGACGGTCACCGTTTCAATGCCGATATCTCATATTCGGCCGAAATGGATGAGCCATTAGAGACCGGCGGCGGTATCTTCCGGGCCCTGCCTTTGCTGGGGGATGATCCCTTTATCGTTATCAATGCCGATGTGTGGACGGACTTCCCATTGCAGCGATTGCCCGTTAATCCGGACAGTCACGCCCACCTGGTATTGGTCAATAACCCCTCGCATCATCCCGGGGGTGATTTTGCCCTGGAACAGGACAGGGTCAGAAATACAGGTGTAGTGCGTTACACCTTCAGCGGGATTGGAGTCTATCGCCGGGAATTATTTTCCGGCAGCAGTGGCGGTGTATTTCCCCTGGTGTCGTTACTACAGCCGGCAATTGCTGCTAACCAGGTCTCTGGCGAATATTATACAGGCCGCTGGCTGGACATCGGGACACCGGAACGGCTGGAAATACTCCGAAATCAATTCAAAAAGTAATTACTTACTTTATATTCAGGCCAACTGTTTAGCAAAGATTGGCCTCTCAACAGCTAACCACCCCCCAGTCGCTCACGGACTGGGTGTCAAAAACCCGGACATAAGATTATTGCGTTGCAACAAAACATGTGTTAGGGTTTTTATCTTGTGCGTAGCACAAATCTATATGT
>JACQHV010000002.1 GCA_016198885.1 Gammaproteobacteria bacterium | reverse complement strand
GGTCCCTGTGCCGCATCGGCATTCAATGCGCTCATGTGCAGAATACGTTTAATATTATTTTCCCTGCATGCCTCAACCACCTTGCGGGTGAGATCGACATGTACGTGCTGAAAGCCCGCGCCGTGACGGCCACGTTCATTCAGGATGCCGACCAGATTAATGACGGCGTCACAACCCGCGAAATGTTTTTTTAACTGATCCGGATCATGGATATCTGCTTCAACAAGATCAAGTGTGGGCAGGAGGATGAGATTATCTTTATTACGTTCACGGTTGCGTGTCAGGACACGCAACTCAAAGCCATCATTGGTCAGCCGGTTGGCCAGAGTGCGGCCGACGAAACCGGTACCTCCCAGGATACAAATATTCCTTATCAGCATGGAATCAATTGTATGAAAAGTCTTGAGCGGAACACGTCAGGTCCGCCACTAACGTCTTTTTGGGGGATTCCACCACTGCCATGCGTTGCTTAAGATGGGCAACATCATGTTGCAGGCGCCAGTCATAGATGCTGGCGTAGAACAACACCTTGCGCACATATTTTCGTGTTTCGTCAAACGGGATCTTTTCCACCCAGATGTCAGGTTCAACACAGCCGGATTTCGGCAACCAGGAATAAACACGATGCGGCCCGGCGTTATACGCAGCCGTCGCAAGCACTATATTGCCGTTGAATCTGTCAAACATCTCCTTAAGATAGGTGCTGCCAATGGGCACATTTTTATCCGCTTCCAATAGATGACTTGTCTTGAATGATTTCAAACCTATGCGTCTTGCTGTTTCTTTACCGGTTTGCGGCATCACTTGCATGAGACCGAGGGCACCGGCAGGTGATTTGACCTCTTCCATAAACGCACTTTCGGAATGAACCAGTGCATAGACCCAGCCCGGATCGAGTTCCCGTTTTTTAACATTTTCATCAATGATGGATTGAAAGAGGAGCGGGAACCGTAATACAAGATCATCATAGGCACGGGCTGCATGCATGGTCAGTATAACGCGATCATACCAGCCCCAGTCTGCGGCGAGAGACGCAGCAATCTCCATTTGATAACTGGTCATCAAATTCAGGGCATGATGCCATTCCCTGCGCGCGGGATAGACATCACCCAGGGCAAGTAATTCCTGCGCACGAAGGATGCCGGGCATGTTGGCAATTCTGTTTTTCTCTTCCGGATTATCCGGCAACGGGTTGTGATGCATTTGATAGGATGCTCCGATCCTGTCTGCCGCAAGGAATCCGTAATAATCACGTTCATCGGCGATGGAGGCATAAATCTGTTTTGCCTTTTCACTGTCACCGGTCTGTTCAACGGCCCGCGCTTGCCAGTAGATCCAGCGATGCTTGATCTCCTCAAATGGAGGTGCGCCCTCGGTCCATTTGCGTAATTGCGGCCAGTCGTAATTATCCAGCGCAGTAAGGAGGCGCATGTGGAATAGTTCATCGTTGACTGCAAAATTATCTACCTTGTCCAGAAGTTCAGTTGCCCTTGGATGTCTGCTCTTGGCCGCCCGCAGGGCAATGGCCAGATCGGTTTCAGCTTTTTCCTGTGGTGTGAAATAATACCTGGCCATCAGTTTTTCCCAGTGATCAACCGCCTTGTTTATATTCTGCCGGGCCAGCCGTTTAATTCCGTAGATTAAAATCTTGTGCGCGATGGTGTCATCTTCAAATTGAGGATCATTGGTACCTTTCTCAGGGTTATTGTGTATCGTGAACCAACGATCTGCCCATTGTTTATATGCCCCATCAAGACGCCTGCTCAAATAACTGGCAAGCCCGGTATTGCCATTTTCCATCGCCAATTGAATGCGTTCCCAGACAAGGTCGTTGATCATCAGGTCACTTTTCCGGAGCAGTTCAAATGCCGGGTCACATTGCGGTGGTTGTGATTTTCCGGAAAGCCAGAGCGTACGCGCGTCTTCAAGAAGATAAGTGAGATTGCCGGTCTTGATGCGTGCGAGTAACTGATAACACTGCAAGGTGATGTCTATTTGTGGTGTGTAATTTTCGAGATAGGTTTGCCACTGGCCGGTTCTCGCCAGGTGTTTCAGCCACTGTGTGCGAAGTTGATCCGTCAGCAGGAAATCGCCATGTTGCTCGATAAATTCCCTGATTTCATCAGCGTTAACTTTGTGCAGTCGTGGCTGCAGGTAGTTGTAGCGTAGATAGGGATATAACGGATAATCAGTGAGATTCTCTGCGAGGGTTGTAAATTTTGTGAGGTTCCCGGCCTGCAATGCTTTCTTGGCATCCTGATATTGCTTGCGCTGTTCATCAAGTGTTGCCGCGGTAATGCGATGTGCAAAAGTCGAAATGCTGATCAGGGTAATCAGTACTAGACACGGTAAGACGCGCTGCGACATGAAAATGGCCCCCTCACTGACCAATTTTTGCTGGCAATTGAAAAGCACCAGATAAATTATTTTATTAACTGCTTTAAGAATTGTCCTTATTTATCTAAGGTGGCGCAACTTTTTTATATCGCCTGTGCAATAATGTTGGCTGATAAAGACAAGTTTTATATAACCAGAATGTAGCAAAAGTTTGTCATGTTGATAGATACAGGCATACCCATTTTACTGGCTTACCTGCTGTTGGGCGCGATTGCAGGTGTGGTTGGCGGACTGTTGGGCCTGGGGGGTGGGATCATAATTGTCCCGGCGCTGTTGTATCTCTTTATCCGGCAGGGCCTGCCTGCGGAAATCCTGATGCACCTGGCGGTGGCCACTTCACTGGTAACCATTGTCTTCACGTCCATTTCTTCCACCTTCGCTCATCACAGGCGCCGGGCTGTTCTGTGGCCCCAGGTTAAATTATTTGTGCCGGGAATTATCGTGGGCGGGGTGCTCGGAGCAATGATTGTAGATCACATCTCAAGCGACAATTTGAGAATTGCTTTTGGTATTTTTGAAATACTGGTCGCCATACAAATTGGCTTCGCCGTAGAACCGTCTGCACATCGTGAATTGCCGGGTTTTGGCGGCATGTTTGTTGCGGGCGGGGGGATCGGTACCTTATCAACCGTGCTTGGCATTGGTGGTGGAACGCTTACTGTGCCTTTTTTATTATGGTGTAATGTCAATATCCGCAATGCAGTTGCAACATCGTCGGCCAGTGGCCTGCCGATAGCGCTCGTGGGTGCGATTGCCATGATAATTACCGGATGGAACTCGCAAAGTTTGCCTGCAGGCAGTATCGGTTACGTCTATTGGCCTGCCGCGATGTTCATACTTGTTGCAAGCATATTTTCGGCGCCTCTGGGTGCGCATTTGACACACACATTGCCAATAAAATTGTTAAAACGTATTTTTGCTTTTGTAGTTTTTTGTGTGGGAATTCGCATGCTGATTTAACGCCAGTTACCAGGTGTATTATGACAACACTCGTTCTGCATTTTTTTGAAAAATCCGGTTGGGAGCTTGAGGGACCCGCTGAGGCTACCGTAAAGAAAACGCAAACTACAAATGAAAAATCTCTCTTATGCAGGGCATGTGGTCACATCATAAGCAATGAAGGCGAGCGTATTGCCGTCAACGACAGTCATTTTCATACTTGTATGAATCCGAGCGATATTGTGTTTGAAATCGGTTGTTTCCGGCGCGCACCGGGCTGTTCACAAGTAGGGCCGACAGTGGCGGAGCATACCTGGTTTACAGGATATCGCTGGCAAATCGCTGTATGTTCAAGCTGCGGAGAACATCTGGGCTGGCTATTTCGCGATGGTGATGAATTTTATGGCCTGATAACCACCCGCCTCATAAATTCATAAGACTCATTTCTGCCCCGGTTTGGTAAAATTTTTTACTTTTACTTTGCCATTCAGAAACTGGATGGAAATCCTGGCATGTTCACTCTCCCAGACAGATGAGGTGCCGGAAACCGGCCCAATGGTCATATTGGATGTATCGGCAGGTTCACCCAGGATATTGATTACTTCCATTTCCGACATGCCAACCTGAATCTTGTCAAAATTATCCTCATTGATCGGTGAACCGCAGGCCAGTAATAATGCGCAAAGCGCAAGCATGGGGAAAATTTTCAAGTCTTTCATAATTGATCCAGAAATAGTTATGATGAAAATCATGCACTGATGATGTTAGCGAAGTTTTATATCCTTGTCCTGATCCTGATTGTTATCCCAGTGATTTTGGTGATAACTGCCATTCTTCAGAATAATCTGCCCTTGACGGAGATGCCCGGGATAATGGCACGTTTGAAGACATATTTTACAAGCAATGTTGCAGAGACATCCATGCAACCCGCTTTCCCGGAATTGGCGATGCGGGTTTATCCTTATACAGCCGATGATATTCATGACAGGATTAAAAAAACCATTAATCATTTCGGTTGGGAATTATTGAAAGATGATCACGATCACCATGAATTGAACGTGATCATTACTACACCCTTATGGCGTTTCAAGGATGATATGCTTATCAGGATCATGCCGATATCTGAAGGGAAAAATGCGGTTTATATCCGCTCAAGCTCAAGGATGGGGAAAGCTGATCTCGGCACAAATACACGTCATATTCTGGATTTTTATTCACAGCTTGATGAGGTCATGCAATGATTTACCAGGAGACTATTACGCTAAGGACCAAAGGCCGGGGAATGATCGAATTTACATCCGAAGTTGAAAAGATCATCAACGATTCGGGAATTATCAAGGGACTCTGTAATGTCTTTATCCAGCATACCAGTGCATCATTGGTTTTATGTGAGAATGCTGACCCTGCTGTGCGAAGTGATCTGGAGGCATTTATGCGCCACATCGTGCCGGATGGCGATCCCCTGTTCCGGCATACCACAGAAGGGCCGGATGATATGCCTGCACATGTGCGCAGCGTATTGACCGCC